>DASWSO010000256.1:0-4686 GCA_036402635.1 Xanthobacteraceae bacterium | reverse complement strand
CCGCTTCCGCAGACGGCTCGCCCTGCGCGCTACCGTGCCTGCGCAAGCGGTCGCGGCCGCATGGCGGGAGCCGGTGACGACGCTCTGGCTCGGCCGCAAGGCCCACCTGGTGCATTACCCGATGCGCGGCGGCGAGGTCGTCAACATCATCGCCATCGTCGGACACGGGACGGAAGTTCGCGGCTGGGACACGCCCGCCGGCGGCGACACGGCGCTGCGCCATTTCCGCCGCTGGTGCGCCCCGGCGCGCGAATTGCTCGATGCGGTGCCGGCCTGGCGGACCTGGTCGCTGTACGACCTGGCCCCGTTCCAGCCGTGGGGCCGCGGGCCGGTCACGCTGGTCGGCGACGCCGCGCATCCGATGCTGCCGTTCCTGGCGCAGGGAGGCGCCATGGCGATCGAGGACGCCGGCGTGCTGGCGCTTTGCATCGCGCGTTCGCCGGACGATTTGGCGACCGCATTCCGTGCCTACGAGGACGATCGCTACGCCCGCACAGCGCGCGCCACCGCGGCGGCGGCGCGCAACGGCGCAATCTACCACCTGCCGGCACCGCTCTCCTCCGCCCGCAATGTCGTCATGCGCAGCCTCGGCGGCGGCCGGCTGCGCGCCCGCTACGATTGGCTCTATGATTGGCGCGACGCGTGATCGAGGGGAAAGGCCGAATGTTCGAAGCGACCGTTGCCGGAAGCCTGCCGAAGCCCGCCTGGCTCGCCGAGCCGAACAAGCTGTGGCCGCAGTGGCGCGCCTCCGGCGAGGAGCTTGCCGCGGCCAAGGCTGACGCGACGCTGCTGGCGCTGAAGCAGCAGGAGGACGCCGGCATCGCCATCGTCAGCGACGGCGAGCAGTCGCGCCAGCACTTCGTGCACGGCTTTCTGGAACGGGTGGAGGGGATCGACTTCGAGCACAAAGTGGAGATGGGCATCCGCAACGACCGCTACAAAGCGATGGTGCCGACGGTCGTCGGCGAGCTGCGGCTGCGTGGGCGCGTGCATGCGACCGAGGCGCGGCTCGCGCGCGCCCACACCAAGCGGAAGCTCAAGTTCACGCTGCCCGGCCCGATGACCATCATCGACACGATCGCGGACCGCCACTACGGCGACAAGGTGAAGATGGCGATGGCATTCGCGGCGCTGCTGAACGAGGAGGCGCGCGCGCTGCAAGCCGACGGCGTCGACACCATCCAGTTCGATGAGCCGGCCTTCAACGTCTACATGGACGAGGTGAAGGACTGGGGCATCGAGGCGTTGCACCATGCCGCCGAGGGCCTGACCTGCACCACCGCCGTGCACATCTGCTACGGCTACGGGATCAAGGCGAACCTCGACTGGAAGGCGACGCTAGGCGGCGAGTGGCGGCAGTACGAGGCGATCTTTCCGGCACTCGCCGCGAGCCGCATCCGGCAGGTCTCGGTCGAGTGCCGCAACGCCCGGGTGCCGGTGAACCTGCTGGCGCTGCTCGCCGGCAAGGACGTGCTGCTCGGCGTGATCGACGTCGCCAGCGACACGGTGGAGACGCCCGAAGACGTAGTCGCCACCATCGCGTCGGCGCTCCCTCACGTGCCGAAGGAGCGCATCTTTCCCTGCACCAATTGCGGCATGGCGCCGATGCGCCGCGACATTGCGGTCGCCAAGCTCAACGCGCTCGGCGCCGGCGCCGCGCTGGCGCGGGAGCGCCTGGGATGATCAGATTTCAAGCTCTGGGCCGGCGTCGCACGCGACGTTGAAGCAGTAAAGCACCGCACCCGAGGACGTTCGCTATGGATGCCATCAACACCGCCCTGCCCTCCCCCTACTTCAGCGAGGAGCACGAGATGCTGCGGGCGCAAGTGCGCCGCTTCGTCGAGGCGGAGGTGAAGCCGCATGCGCCGGCCTGGGAGCAACAAGGGTTCGTGCCGCGCGAGGTGCTGCGCCGCATGGGCGAGCTCGGCTTCCTCGGCATCCGCTACCCGGCGGAATACGGCGGCTCCGAAATGGACGCGCTCGGCTCCGTGGTGCTGGCCGAAGAGCTCGGCCGCTCCACCTTCGGCGGCTTCGCCATCACCGTGCTGGTGCACACGGACATGGCCTCGGTGCACGTCGCCCATGCCGGATCGGCGGCGCAACGCGCCCGCTTCATGCCGGACATTGTGGCCGGCCGGAAGATCGTGGCGGTGGCGGTGACGGAGCCCGACGCCGGCTCCGACGTGAAGGGCATCCGCAGCACCGCGCGGCGCGACGGCGACGATTACGTCATCGACGGCGCCAAGATGTTCATCACCAACGGCGTGCACGCCGACCTCTACTGCGTCGCCGCCAAGACGGCGCGAGACGCGCGTCCGTCGCAGTCCGTGTCCATGTTCCTGGTGGAGAAGGGAACCCCCGGCCTGACCGTGTCGCGGGCGCTCGACAAGCACGGCTGGCGCTCGTCGGACACGGCGGAACTGGCGTTCGAGGGCTGCCGCGTCCCGGCCGAGAACCTCCTTGGCCCGGAAGGCCGCGGCTTCTACGCCATCATGAGCAATTTCCAGAACGAACGGCTGGTGATCGGCGCCATGGCGATGGGCGAGGCGCAGGCAGCGCTCGAGCTGACGCTCGACTACGTCTCGGCCCGCAAGGCGTTCGGCGCCCCGCTCTACCAGAAGCAGGCGATCCGCCAGCGCCTTGCCATGCTGGCGAGCAAGGTCGAGGCCGGGCGGCAGCTGATCTACTACGCCGGTTGGCTGATGGCGCAGGGCGTGGATGCGACGCGCGAAGTCTCGATGCTGAAGGCCTATTGCGGCGAACTGGTCAACGAGGTGATGTACGACTGCCTGCAGTTCCACGGCGGGATGGGCTACATGCGCGAGAGCACGATCGAACGCATGACCCGCGATGCGCGCGTGCAGGCGATCGGCGGCGGCGCCACCGAGGTCATGCTGGAGGAGGTCGCCAAGCGCCTGCAGCGCTAGACGCGGACGCTTCGCTCCCCCCGACAATAAGTGCTGCGGCAGACAATCCTGCTGCACACAGTGCCGGCTTGGCTGCTGGCGCGGACCTAGCCGCGGCGCTCGGCGAGCGCTTCCACCAGGTCGACGATGCGCCGGCGCAGTTTGCTGTCCTTGATCTGCACGAACGCCTTGCTCAGCGCGAGGCCATCCGAGGTGGCGAGGAAGTCCGACACGTAGGCCGACGACGGCGCTTCCGCCATGCCGCCGCCGCCGCCAAGGTTGTGCAGCACCGGCGCCCCCTCGAAGAAGAACGACACCGGCACCTGCAGGACGTCGGCAATCAACGACAGCCGGCTGGCGCCGATACGGTTGGTGCCCTTCTCGTACTTCTGCACCTGCTGGAACGTCAGCCCGAGCGCGTCCCCCAGCTTCTCCTGGCTCATGTTCAGCATCATCCGCCGCATCCGGACTCTGCTGCCGACGTGTCGGTCGATCGGATTGGGCGATTTAGGCGACAGGGCCATGTATTCCTCGTAACGCGGCGGCCGGTTGCAGCGGAGCGCCTCCAGCGAGGGGAAACACACGTGAGCCGAGAAATGATACACGGCATCACCCGGTATGGTTGCTCAGCGATGACCAGCGGCGGCCGCGTCGTTCCCCTCGACCAAAAGCTGCTGACGCGTGCAGGATTCGGCGGCATGCTTGTTGAAGATGCGCGCGCCCGGTAGGGTAGAGGACAGGGTGTGGCCAATACAAAGATTTAATTGGCATGCAGCTATAGGTCGTAGGCATACATGACCTTGGACCAGCTCCGGTTTTTTTGCGAAATTGTTGATCAGGGATTCAGCATCTCGCGCGCGGCCGACTCCTTGCGCATAGCGCAACCCTGGGTCAGCCGGCATATCGCGGCGCTGGAGCAGGAGGTCGGCACCGAGTTGCTGCGGCGCTACCGCAACCGGGTCAACGGCCTGACCGACAGCGGCCAAGCCGTGCTGGCGCTGGCGCGGCGGGTCATCAACGACGCCCGCTCGATCACCCGCATCGGCAGCGATATCGCCGGCCGCGACGTGCGGCTGGTGATCGCCACCACGCACTTCGTCGCCGGCTACCTGCTGCCGCCGGTGGTGCAGCGATTCCACCGGGAGTACCCGAACGTCCAGCTTGGAATGATCCAGGCCAACAGCGACGACATGACCGAGCTGCTGCTGTCGGGGCGTGCCGACATGGGGATCGGGCCGGAGCGTCCGGACGACGAAAGCGGGCTGGTGCAGTTGACCTGTTGCCCGCTGGTGCGCGGCGTGCTCACGCCGGTCCGGCACCCTTTGCTGCGCCGCTCCGCCATTACTCTGCAGGATCTCGCCCGCTATCCCATCATTTCGTACGACGCGGCCCACATCAGCACGGTGCTGCTCAACCGTGCATTCGACCGCGCGGGCGTGCGGCCGAACGTGGTCATCAACGCGCCCGACACGGAAGTGGTGAAAGCCTACGTCAAGCTGGGCCTCGGTCTGGCGGTGATCCCCAAAATGGCGTTCGACCCCCGACGTGACCGCGGCCTGCGCATGATCGACGCCGCGCACTTGTTCGAGCAATCGCACGTCGCGATCCTGCTGCGGCCAGGACCCTACATCGCCCAGCACGTCTGCGACCTCGCCTGCATGCTCGAACCGAAATGGACCCCGGCGATCATCCGGGACACGCTGGCGCGCGGCGCTGCCGCCGCGCACGCGACCGCGCTCTGATCCGTCCCGTTCACCGGCTGCCGCCGCTTCACGCACGA
>DASWSO010000255.1:0-6477 GCA_036402635.1 Xanthobacteraceae bacterium | reverse complement strand
GCGGATGTCCGCATTGAGCAGGTTGTCGCCGACGACCCCTACCGTCAGCTCCTGCGCGCCGTATGGCGTGCGCGGCAGCTTGCGGGTGTAGCTCAGTTCCGCCTTGAGCAGATTGTAGCCAGGCGTGGGCGTCTCGTGATCGGCGATCTGCGTGTGCGCGAAGGCGTGCAGCAGGCTGACGCGCGCCAGCCAGTTGGCATCGCGCCAGAACACGCCGCCGCCGGCCCGCAGCGGCGGAATGCGCGGCACATTGGTGCCGTCTGTGAAGGTGGCGCGCACCACGTCGAAGCGGTTCTCGATCCCCCAGGTGCCGTTCCACAGCGGCGCGATGTCGAGCTGGCTCTGGTACTCGAAGCCGCGGAACACCGCGTCCTTCTGCGAGTAGACCGCCTGCTTCAGCTCGGTCTCCACGCCGCAAGAGGCGAAGTCGGCGCCGCAGGTGACGCCGGTGAGCCGCCGGAAGATGAATCCGTCGAACCGGGTGTAGAAGGCGGTCGCTTCGAACCGGAACGGCCCGGTGGCGCGGCGCAGGCCCACTTCCACCGACTTCGCCACCTCCAGATTTAGGTTGGGATTGCCGATATCGAAGGTGCCGGTCGCGTCATGCGGGCCGCGCGACAGCAGCTCGGGGGCACGTGGCGCGCGCTCGACGTATTGCGCGGTGGCGCTCGCGACCAGGTCCCACGGCAGGTCCTTGAGCACGCCGACCGCACCGCTCTTCGGCGTGAAGGCGAGGTCGCGTTTGATCGCGAGGTCGGGATCGACGAACAGGTCCGGCGTGGAGCCGGTCACGCTGTTCTGCTCCACTCGCCCGGCCAACTGGGCGCGCCAGCCGTGGTCGAACTTGAACTCGTTGAAGACGAAGGCCGCGACCGCGGTCGTGTGGTTGGGATCGAACAGACCGTTGATGTCGCCGGCATCCCCCGGCGCGGTCAGGTGCTGGTGGCTCGCCTGCACGCCGACCGCGGTGGTGAGCGCCGCGAACCGCAGGTCGAACGGCATCAGCTGCGTCTCGACCCTCGCCTCCTGCGCGCGGTTGGTGAAGGTCTGGCGGACACCGTCGGTATTGTCGGCGCCGCCGATGCCGCGCTCGTCGTGCTTGTAGTCGGTGAGGCCGAACCAGTAGCGGATGGAATCGATCGGCGAAGACTCCGGGCGGAATTCGCCTTTGCCGGTGAGCTTCACCTGTTCGAGATCGATGCGGGTGTGGCTCGCGGCCGCCTCCGCTCCCGGAATGCCGTAGAGGCTGGCGAAACGCGTCACCGCCAAGCCGGCCAAACCCTGGTCGAAGACGTAGGAGCCGCCGATCGACTGTCCGTCGGATCGTACGAACGAGTTCGGCTGCCGGCCGTTCTCGGCCGGCGCCGGGCTCGGCGGAAATAGATACGGATAGCTCGGAATCCGGTAGTCGTCGGCGCGGCGGCCGAAGGCATCGGCATGCACCGCCCAGTTGCCCTTGCCGGCATCGAGCAGCACGGCGCCTTCGAGGCCGTTGTCGACGCTCGACGCGGCGCCCTTGCTGACCGCGCTGAACCCTCCCGCCGGAATCGCTTCCGGGATGCGGTCGTTGCTGGCATTGACGACGCCGCCGATCGCCTGCGAGCCGTAGCGCAGCGTGGCCGGGCCGCGGATCACCTCGACCTGCTTGGCGGCCAGCGGATCCATGGCGACGCCGTGGTCCTCGCCGATCTCCGACATGTCGTTGGTGGCGAGCCCGTTCTCCTGGATGCGGACGCGATAAGCGTCCAGCCCGCGCACGATCGGCCGGCTTGCGCCCGGCGCGAAGCTCGAGCCGGTGACGCCGGGCTTGGAAAACAGCAGGTCGCCGAGCTGCGCGCCCGGCGTGCGCTCGATCTCCTGGCTTGGCATCACGGTGACGGTGGCGAACTGGTCGGTCACCACCGGCAGAACACCGAGCGCGGGCGCAGGCGCGATGGGCGCGGCCTCTGGCGGCGGCGTGGGTGCAGTCGGCGCGCGTGTCGTCGAGGGCGATGGCGGTCGCGCCGGGGCCGGTGCACGCCGCACGATCGGACTCGGCGCCCGCACCACGATTTCCGGCAGCGTCGTCTGCGCCGTCACGCCGCCCGGCCATGCGGCCGCGGCGACCAGGCCGCCCGCCCACCAACGAACCGTACGATACCGGGCCATGGCGTCCCCCCGCTCAAAGCTCGATAGCGCCACGCAGGATCGTCAGCAATCGAAATGTAATGTTGTAACATTACGAAAGGCGCTTGGTTTCCGAACGTGGCGTGGCGGCCACAGGACCGCCGGCCTGGTATCAGCGAGACCCCGTGTCGCTTTCGCGGAATTCGCCGCCGAGCACCCGCAGCGGCGCGGATGCAACTCGCGATTTATTTCGGTCGGGATGACACGATGGTTCCTATGCCCGCCGTCCGCAATGAAGAATATTGAAGCGGTTCAAGCATGGCGGGAAAGTCGGTATGCGTGCTCGCCGCGAGCTTCATCGGTGCCGGATCACGGGTGCCTTGCTCGGCGCGGCCGTGGGCATCGTCGCGGCTCCGATGCCGGCGGTGGCGCAGGCCGTCACGCTTGAGGAAATCCAGGTGGTCGCGCCCTCGCCGCTTCCCGGCGGCGGCATCGAGCGCGACAAGGTGCCGGCGCTGGTGCAGACGCTGGGCGCCGACGATTTCGCCCGCAACTACAGCCCCTCCGTCACCGATGCGATCGGCCAGCGCATCCCGGGCGTGACGCTCACCGACGTACAGGGCAACGGGTTCACGCAGGACCTGGAGTACCGCGGCTTTTCCGCTTCGCCGGTGCAAGGCACCCCGCAAGGCATCGCCGTCTATCAGAACGGTGTGCGCATCAACGAAGCGTTCGGCGACACGGTCAACTGGGATTTGATCCCGCCGCAGGCGATCGAGCGCGCCGACATCTGGAGCAACAACCCGGTGTTCGGCCTCAATGCGCTCGGCGGCGCCGTCAGCCTGCAGATGAAGAACGGCTTCACCTACAGCGGCGTCGGCGCCGAAGTGCAGGGCGGCTCGTTCGGCCGCATCGCCGGCGCGCTGCAATACGGCGCGCACAAGGACAATTTCGGCGTCTACGTCGCGGCCGACGGTTTGCGCGACGACGGCTGGCGCCTGCATTCGCCGGCGCAGCTCGCGCGCTTTTACGGCGACATCGGCTGGAAGAGCGACAAGGCCGAGTTGCACCTGATCGGATCGGCCGCGTCGAACTTCTTCGGCGTGGTCGGGCCGACGCCGGTCGAGCTGCTGCAGCAGGACCGCCGCGCCATCTACACGTTTCCGCAGACCACCCGGAACGAGGCCGGCCTGCTGGCGCTCAACGGCAAGTTCGCCCTGCCGGAAGGATGGCTGCTGCAGACCAACGTGTACGCCCGCAAGTTCCAGCAGCAGCACGTCGACGGCAATGCCGCCGATGTCGAGCGCTGCAGCCGGTCGTCATCATTTCCGACCAGCCTCTGCCTCCAAGACGACGCCTTTCCCCGGCCGAGCCCGATCACCACCGCGTTCCGCAATCAGTTCGTCATCCTCAATCCCGCCAACACGCCGGTCCCGTTCACCGCGGGCGTGTCATACGGCAGCATCGACCGCACCAACACCGACGCGCTCACGCTTGGCGGATCCGTGCAGGCGACCAACACCACGGCCGTGTTCGGCCACGGCAACCACTTCACCGTCGGCGCGAGCGTCGACCGCAGCCAGGTGGCGTTCGGGGCGACCAGCGAGCTCGGGGTCATCAATCCGGACCTGAGCGTGACGCCGAGCGGGGCCGTTCCGGGCACCGGCCAGATCATCCACACGCTTGCGAATATCGGCTACGCGCCGGTGAGCCTCGACGCCCGCAGCACCTATTACGGCCTGTACGTCACCGACACCTTCGACATCACGCAGCAGCTCTCGGTTACGGCCGGCGCGCGCCTGAACGTCGCCCAGATCGGCTTGCGCGACCTGCTCGGCACCAGCCCCGACCTCAACGGCGACCATCGTTTCAGCCGCATCAATCCGGTGGTGGGCCTCACCTACAGGATTGTCCCCGGCGCTACGTTCTATGCCGGCTACTCGGAATCCAACCGCGCGCCGACGCCGCTCGAGCTCGGCTGCGCCAATCGGGACCGGCCGTGCCTGCTGGAAGGGTTCGTCGTGTCCGACCCGCCGCTCAAGCAGGTGGTGTCGAAGACCTACGAACTCGGGCTGCGCGGGAATTTCGCCGCGGGCAGCGGCCGGCTCGACTGGAAGGCCGGGTTGTTCCGCACCGATGCGTTCGATGACATCCTTCCGCTCAGCAGCACCATTCCGGGCCGCGGCTATTTCCAGAACGTCCCCGGCACGCGGCGGCAGGGGATCGAAGCCGGCGTGCAATACCAGTCGGCGCAATGGCTCGCTTACGCCAACTACAGCTTCCTCGACGCCACCTACCGGTTCGAGGCCGACCTCCCCTCCCCCCACAACCCACTCGCCGATGCGGACGGCAACGTGCATGTCGTGCCGGGAACCCGCATCCCGGTGCTGCCGCGGCATCAGTTCAAGGCCGGCGCCGAATATGCCGTCACGCCGGAGTGGAGAGTGGGAGCCGACCTGCTGGCGGTCGGCAGCCGCACCTTCTTCGGCGACCACACCAACCAGAATGAGAAGCTGCCGCCGTACGTGGTGGTGAATGTGCGCACCTCGTACCAGCTCACCAAGGAGGTGCAGATCTTCGGCCTGGTGAACAACCTGTTCAACGAGCGCTACGCCACCTACGGCCGCTACTACGACACCGCGGCGCTCGCCAATGCGATCACCACGGTGCTGAGCGACCCGCGCATGATCACGCCGGGGCAGCCGCTCTCGATCTATGCGGGCCTGCGGGTGAAGCTCTAAGGCGCGACCATCGCGCGAACACGTGGCGTCGGCGTCACAGCCGGCGCCATTTCGGCCGATGTCACGCGCCGCATGCGCACCTTCGCGTTGACCGTCGCCGGACGGCATGAACCATTCGGAGGACGTGGCGGCGATTTGTCGTCGCCAACCGCCCGAAATGGTCTGCCTGATGAGCGTTTCTGAAAAACTCGGCAGATTGCGGCGGCGTTGGAGGCGCGCCGGGACGCGGACGGTGGCGGCGCGTGGCCTCGTCTGGCTCGCCGCGATGACACCTTTCATGGCCGCTGCTGCCGAGACCAACGGGGGCCCTGCCGGCCTTCGCGGCGCTCTCGAGGCCCGCGGCGTCACCTTCGGCGGTGTCTACACCGGAGAAGTCCTGGCCAATGTGATGGGCGGCCTGCGGCGCGGGGTTTTGTACCAAGGCAAGCTCGAGACCTTCGTGGCGGTCGATTTCTCCAAGCTGACCGGCTGGAACGGGCTGAGCTTCTATTCGAACCAGTTCCAGATCCACGGCACCGGCGGGATCGGCCGCGACTTCGTCGGCAACATCAACACCATCAGCAACATCGAGGCGCTGCCGACCACACGGCTCTCGGAACTCTGGCTGGAGCAGAAGTTCGCCGGCGACAAGGCCAGCATAAGGTTCGGCCAGCTGACCACCGACGCCGAATTCTTCATCAGCGATTTCGGCAACCTGTTCGTCACCGCCGACTGGCCGGCGATCACGGCCGTCAACCTGCCGAGCGGCGGCCCAGCCTATCCGCTGTCCACGCCCGGCGTGCGGCTGAAGGTGCAGGCGACCGACCAACTGACGATCCTGGCGGCGCTGTTCAACGGCGACCCTTCGGGCCCCGGGCCGGAGGATGCGGAAATCAAGAATCGCTACGGCCTCAACTTCCGCGTCACCGATCCGCCGCTGGCGATCACAGAACTGCAGTACAAGTACAATCAGGAAGGCACCGCGCCGGCGGGCACGATCAAGCTCGGCGCCTGGCACCACTTCGGCAACTTTGCCGATCACCGTTTCGCCACCGATGGATTGCCGCTTGCGTCTCCGGCGAGCAGCGGCATTCCGCGCTGGCTGCGCGGCAACGACGGCATCTATGCGGTGATTGATCAGCAGATCTACCGGCCGGCGGGCGGCGGTCCGGACAGCGGCGTCGCCGTGTTCAGCCGCATCTCCGGCAGCCCGTCGGACCGCAACCTGATCGACTTCTATCTCGACGGCGGCATAGCGACGGCGGGACTCGTCCCGGGACGGCCGGACGACAAGTTCGGAGCCACCTTCATCTATTCGCGGATTTCCGACGCGGTGCGCGGCTTCGACCGCGACCTGCGGTTCTATTCGGGATCGAACCTGCCGATCCGCGATTACGAACTGTCGTTCGAGTTCACCTACCAGGCGCAAATTCGTCCGGGCTGGACGGTGCAGCCGAACATCCACTACGTGATCCGTCCGAGCGGCGGCGTGCCGGACCCTCACGCCGCGTCGCCATCGGTGCCGATCCGGAACGCCCTCGTTCTCGGCCTGCGCAGCACCAGCAAGTTCTGAGCAGAGCACCGAGGTTCACGCCGGCTCCGGCGCGGTCTCGTGGCCCGGACTGGTGCCGCGCACATACGGCATGAACAT
>DASWSO010000254.1:0-3381 GCA_036402635.1 Xanthobacteraceae bacterium | reverse complement strand
TGGTGGAAGCCGGCGCGCGCAAAGCACCGCTCGGCAGCCGAGAGGATCTCGGCGCGGCGGTCGATCTGCAACTGGGCGTTAGCGCGGCGCATGCGGGCTGAGGCTATTCGTTTATAAAGCGAACGTTCATTCTCATTTACGAGGGAAAGTACGAAGCGGTCAAGCGATACGACTGAACTGCGGCAAAATGGCTAACGAAGCGTTACCGCGGCGCCACGGCGCTTGCGAAAACGCGGGAGAGCGCCCGCCGGCGCATCGGCCGGCAGGACGCTTGGCATCAGCCGCGTTGCACGCCGGCCATCTGCTCCAGCACCGCGCAGACGGAGGCGGTGTCTTCGGCCGCATGGCCGGTCGACATCGCGGCGTTGTAGATCGCCTCGGTGGCGCTGAATAGCGGCGTCGGGCAGCCGATCGCCTGGGCGTAATCGCCGATCACCGACATGTCCTTCTGCCACGTGGACACCTTCATGGTGACGTTGTCGCCGTCGTAGCGGTTGTCGGCCATCATGCCGCCGCGCAGTTCCAGCACCCGCGAGGTGCCGGCGCCGGACGTCGCCAGCTCGAACACCTGGCGCGGGTCGAGCCCGGCCTTCATGCCCAGCACCATCGCCTCCGCGGAAGCGACGTTGTGGATCGCCACCAGCAGGTTGGCGACGAACTTCATCTTCATGCCGTTGCCGAAGGCGCCGAGGTCGTGGGTCTTGCGCCCGAAGTCGGCGAACAACGGCGCCAGCGCGTTGATCGCCTGCGAGTCGCCGCTCGCATAGATCACCAGGTCCTTGACCTTGGCTTGCGACCCGGTGCCGCTGAGCGGGCAGTCGAGCATCACGTGGCCTGCGGCCCGCAGGGTCTTCTCCGCCGCTTCCTTGTCGGCGATCGCGAAAGTGCTGAGCTCCGCGACGGTGCGGCGCGGCATACCGGCGGCCGCGATCGCCTCGGCCACCGCCTGCAGCGCCGCCGGCTTCGGCAGGCTGGTGAGGATAGTGGCGGCGCGCTTGGCGACCTCGCCCGGGCCGGCGGCGATCTCGATGCCATTGCCGGCCAGCTCGCGGCAGCGCGCCTGGTCGACGTCGTGGCCGATCACCCGCCACCCCGCCTCGGCGAGGTTGCGTGCGATCGCCCCGCCCATGATGCCGAGGCCGATGATCCCGACCGTGCCCTTGTCCGTCGTCATTCAGTTCTCCCTGACGCTGCCTGTTGTGTTCCGGCCGGACGCTTAGCACAGCGCACGCCCGCGTCACCCCGCGATGACAGTCGCGGCGGCGGCATGATAACGGTCGGACAGGCGCCGCTCGTGCGCCGGCGAGGGGGGACAATGAAGCTCTATACGTTCTGGCGCTCGATCGCGACCTATCGGGTGCGCATCGCGCTCAACCTGAAAGGCCTCAGCGTCGAGACCGAGCAGATCAACCTGCTCAAGGGGGAGCAGCACCGGTCGGACTACGCGGCCGTCAACCCGCAGCACGCTTTGCCGTCGCTGGTGCTCGACGAAGGCGGCGCGCCGCTGTTCCAGTCGATGGCGATCATGGAATATCTCGACGAGACGCATCCGCTGCCGCGGCTGCTCCCGTCCGATCCGCGCGGCCGCGCCCGCGTGCGCGGCCTCTCGCATATCGCCGTGTCGGACGCGCATCCGCTGTCGGTGCCGCGCGTGCGCCATTTCCTCAGCGACGAATGCAAGTTCGACGAGGCGCAGCTCAACAACTGGCTGCGGCATTGGCAGTCGGAGGCGCTGCGCGCGTTCGAAGGCCACTTGGCCAACGAGCCCGAGACCGGCACCTACTGCCATGGCGACAGCGTCACCATGGCGGACATCTGCCTCGCCGGACAGGCGGTCGGAGCCGGCTTCTTCGGGGTCGATCTCGCGCCCTACCCCACGGTAGCGCGTATCTTCGAAGCCTGTTCGACACAGGACGCCTTCGCGCGCGCGCATCCGCTCAAGCAGCCGGGCGCGCCGGCTTCGGTTTAGCCACCGACGCTGCGGCGATCGCGCTCACCCGAGCGGCAGTCGCTGCACCTTACTTGCCCTTGACTCGGGTCCACGCGCCGTCATCCACTCGCCCCGGTTATCTATCGGGCGGCGAAGGATCACCCATGTCTCGAAGCTCGCGGTTTCTGGCAGCCCTGACGGCGGCGGCCCTGCTGGCGACGCCCGCGCTCGCCGGCAAATCGGACAATTCGCTCCGCTTCGCTTACGACCAGGTGCCGGAGAACGTCGATCCGTACTTCAACAACGTCCGCGTCGGCGTGATCCTGAGCCAGCAGGTCTGGGATACGCTGATCTACCGTGATCCGAAGACCAACGACTACAAGGGTCAGCTCGCCACGTCGTGGAAGTGGATTGACGACAAGACGCTCGAACTGGACCTGCGGCAGGGCGTCAAGTTCCACAACGGCGAGGAGTTCGACGCCGACGACGTCGTCTACACGCTGAACTTCGTGGTCAAGCCCGACACCAAGGTGGTGACGATCCAGAACGTCAATTGGATCGAGCGCGCCGAGAAGCTCGACAAGTACAAGGTCCGCATCGTCACCAAGCAGCCGTTCCCGGCCGCGATCGAGTATCTCGCCGGGCCGGTGGTGATCCATCCGAACCAGTATTACGAGAAGGCCGGCCCCAAGGGGATGAACGAGAAGCCGGTCGGTTCCGGGCCTTACCGCGTCACCGAGCATGCGATCGGAAAATACATCCGGCTCGAGCGCAACCCGGACTACTTCAAGGACAGTCCCAAACCGCAGCCGCAGATCGCCAAGGTGGAGGTCCGCTTCATTCCGGACCGGCAGACGCAAGCCGCGGAAGTGATGTCGGGCGGCGCCGACCTGATCATGAACGTCCCGCTCGACCAGGCGGAGCAGATGAAGGCGGTGCCGCACCTGAAAGTGGTCGCCGGCGAGACCATGCGCATTGCCTTCCTGCACTACGATACGCTGGAGACGACGCCGGCGCCGCAGCTCAAGGACATTCGCGTGCGCCGCGCCATCAACCATGCGGTCGATCGCGACGCGATGGTCAAGCAGTTGGTCGGCGAAGGTGCGCGCGTGCTGCACACGCAGTGCTTCCCGTCGCAGTTCGGCTGCACCGACGAGGGCGCGCCGCGCTACGCCTACGACCCGGCAAAGGCCAAGGCGCTGCTCGCCGAGGCCGGCTTTCCGAACGGGTTCGAGCTCGATTTCTATGCCTATCGCGAGCGCAACCAGACCGAGGCGGTGATCGGCTATCTCCGCGCCGTCGGCATCAAGGCCAACCTGCGCTTCATGCAATATGCCGCCATGCGCGACGCCGTGCGCGGCAACAAGGCCGGCATCGTGCACCAGACCTGGGGTTCGTTCTCGGTCAACGACGTCTCGGCCTCGACGCCGGTCTACTGGAAGTTCCAGCCG
>DASWSO010000253.1:0-1501 GCA_036402635.1 Xanthobacteraceae bacterium | reverse complement strand
CGAGAGCCGCGTCACCGGCATCGTGGTCACCCACGATCCGGAGGAGGCGCTGCGCATGGGCGACCGCATCGCGCTGATGCGGGGCGGGCGGCTGATCCAGATCGACGAGCCCGAGACGATCTACCGCAGGCCGGCCGACCTGTATGCGGCGCGCTATTTCTGCGAGCTCAATGAGATCGCCGGGCAGGTGGCGAACGGGCGCGTCGACACCCGGCTCGGGGCCTTCGCGGCGCCCGGCTTGGCTGAGGGCGCCGAGGCGGTGGTGGCGATCCGGCCGCAGGCCGTGCAGGTCGGTCCGGCCGGCACCGGCATGGCGGGGCGGCTCGTATACCGCCGCTTTCTCGGCGAGGTGGAGCTGTTGGAGATTGCCGTCGAGGGGCTCGACACGCGGCTGCGCGCGCGCACCCGCGGGGTCGCGCATCTGCCGCTCAAATGCGAGCTCGGGGTCTCGATCGACCCGGCCGAAGTCCTTGTTTTTGCCGCTCCCGAAGCCTAGGTTCCAAGGCGAAAACGACAAAACAGACGGGCGCCAAAGCCCCGTCGCCGGAGGGTGTTATGGGTTCGCTGAGCGTATGGCACTGGATCGTGGTGATCGCGGTCGTGCTGCTGCTGTTCGGACGCGGCAAGATTTCCGAACTGATGGGCGACGTGGCGCAGGGCATCAAGGCCTTCAAGAAGGGCATGTCCGACGACACCACCGAGGCCAAGGTGGAAGCGGGCAAGACCGAGCCGGTGAAGACCATCAATCACCAGGCCGGCTCGGCGTCGGCCCCGGCGGCGAATGCCGGGCTGGCGCAGCGCGCCTCGACCGAGACCAAGGCCGAGGGCTCGACCCTCTGACCGTCCGCGCCCGACCCGCCGGCCAACCGGGACTGCGCGCACGCTGCGGCGCCCGCGCCCCGCGGAGTTGATCTTCCATGTTCGACATCGGCTGGTCCGAACTGGTCGTCATCGGCGTCGTCGCGCTGATCGTGATCGGCCCGAAGGAGCTGCCGGGCGTGCTGCGCGCGGTCGGGCAGTGGACCACCAAGATCCGCCGCATGGCGTCCGAGTTCCAGGGGCAGTTCCAGGAGGCGATGCGCGAGGCGGAAATGGCCGACCTCAAGCAGCAGATGGAGTCCGTCAAGGACGTCGCGGCCGGCATCGGCAGCATCAATCCGCTGGAGAGCGCGCGCCGCGAGCTGGAGAGCAGCTTCGACCAGAACGCCGGCGCCGCCGCGGCTCCGACCGCGCCCGAGACCACCGCCTCAGCCGGGCTGCCGGTGAGCGGACCTGAGGCCACCGCGACGCCGCCGGTCCCCGAAATCGAGAACGCACCGGCCGCCGCCGCCATCGAGCCGCCCGCCGCCGCACCCGCCGCTGCGGGCGAAACCCCGCCGGCGCAGCCGCAGCCGCCCGACACGCAGGGAGGGCGCGCCGCATGAGCCAGGAGGACATCGAGGCCACCAAGGCGCCTCTGATGGATCACCTGATCGAGCTGCGCTCGCGCCTGATCAAGGCG
>DASWSO010000252.1:0-4243 GCA_036402635.1 Xanthobacteraceae bacterium | reverse complement strand
CGCAACCAGGCCAACGCGCGCTCGATCGGCGCCTTCTACGTCAAGGTGCGCGACGGCGAGAGCCTCGCCAACGCGGAGGCCGACGCGAAATTGCTGCTGCGCCAGCGCCACCGGCTGCAGCCGCACCAGGAGGACGACTTCAACATCCGCAACCTCGCCGAGATCGCGGCGACGCGGGAGGCGAGCGCGCGCACGCTCGCTTTGCTGCTCGCCGCCGTCGCCGGCGTGTCGCTCGCGGTCGGCGGCATCGGCATCATGAATATCATGCTGGTCTCGGTCACCGAGCGCACGCGCGAGATCGGGCTGCGCCTCGCGCTCGGCGCGCGCCAGCGCGACATCCTGCGCCAGTTCCTGTTCGAGGCGACAGGCCTTGCCATCATCGGCGGCGCCGTCGGCGTGGCGATCGGCATGGCGGTGGCCTACGGCACCGCGCAATGGGCCGGCTGGCCGCTGCTGATCCAGCCGCAATCGGTGGTGCTGGCGGTGGCGTTCTCCGGCTTGGTCGGCGTGTTCTTTGGCTGGTACCCGGCGATGCGCGCCTCCCGCCTCGATCCGATCGAGGCGCTGCGGCACACCTAGATCGATTAATTCGCACGAGCGGGGCCTGAGCTCCCCTCCCGCCCACGCGCTTGCGCGTGGCGGGGAGGGTCGGGAGTGGATGACTGAAGCCAAGCAAGCCTGACTTCAGGCGGGGAGGGAAAATGCACCGCCGCTGCCGCTCCAATCGAGAGCGGGCTTGACCGCGGCGGCGGGCTCTTCCTTGATGCGGCGGAACCACAACGCGGATGGCCAATCGGCCACCAGCAGGGGCGGACATGAACTTCCACGCGACCGACACGCATCACCAGCACACGCCGCGCATCGAGGATCAAGCACTCGTCACCGGCGCCGGCCGCTTCGTCGACGACGCGGCGACGCCCGGACAGGCCTATGCGGCGTTCGTGCGCTCGCCACACGCTTTCGCGCGGCTCCGCTCGATCGATTTCGGCGACGCGCACGAGACCCCCGGCGTGGTGGCGGTGCTCACCGCGGCCGACATGATGCACGACGCCATCGACAACGTGTCGCGGCATCCGCCGATGGACGGCCGCAACGGCTCGACCTTGGTGCGGCCGCCGCGGCCGGCGCTCGCCGACGAGCGTGTCGTCCACGTCGGGCAGGCGATCGCGATGGTGGTGGCGCGCAGCCGCACGGTGGCGCTCGACGCCGCCGAGATGATCACGGTCGAGTACGAGGAGCTGGAGCCGGCGGTCGACCTCGCCGCGGCCGCCGAGGGCGGCGCGGCGCAGATCTGGCCGGACGCCAAGGACAACGTGGCGCTGGAATGGATCATGCCTCAGGACGAGGGCACCATCGCGCAGGTGAAGCAGACGCTCGCCTCCGCGCACAAAGTGGCGCGCGTGAAGTTCACCAACCAGCGCCTGGTCGTCGCCAGCATGGAGACGCGCGGCGCCACCGCCAGCTACGATCACACCAAAGGCCGCTACACGCTGCGGGTCTGCTCGCAGGGTCCGCGGGCGATTGCCGAGCAGACCACCGCCGCCATGGGGCTGAAGCCCGAGCAGCTGCGCGTCTACAGCGAGGACGTCGGCGGCGCCTTCGGCATGAAGACGCCGCTTTATCCGGAATACGTCTGCCTGCTGGTGGCGGCGAAGCTGGTCGGCTGCCCGGTGCACTGGATGTCGACGCGCTCGGAAGCATTCCTCAGCGACAACCAGGCGCGCGACACCATCACGGAGGCCGCGCTGGCGCTCGATGCTGACGGCAAGTTCCTGGCGCTGCACGTGCAGCACGCCGCCAGCATGGGCGCCTACGTCACCTCGCACGGCGCACACATCCAGACCAACAACTTCTCGCGCTGCTTCCCGGCGATGTACGACATTCCGGCGGTCGGCGTGGAGGTGCGCTGCCTGTTCACCAACACGCTGCCGACCGGACCGTACCGCGGCGCCGGGCGGCCGGAGGCGAACTACATCCTGGAGCGGCTGGTGGAGGAAGCGGCGCGCGTCACCGGCATCGACCGCGTCGAGCTGCGCCGAAAAAACCTGATCCCGCCGGCCAAGATGCCGTACAAGACGCCGGTCGGAACGACCTATGACAGCGGCGACTTCGCGCCGGTGCTCGACAAGGCGCTGCAGCTCGCCGGCTATTCCGGCTTCGCGGCACGGCGTGCCGTTTCCGAAGCGAACGGCAAGCGGCGCGGCTTCGGCATCTCCTGCTTCCTCGAGCATTCCGGCGGCGTGCCGACCGAAGGCGCCTCGATGACGTTCAAGGACGACGAGCCGATCCAGCTCGGGCTCGGCCTTCACTCCACCGGACAGGGGCATGCCAGCGTGTTCGCCCGGCTCGCGGCCGAGCGGCTGCAGATCGCGCCCGAGCAGGTGCGGGTACGGCAGGGCGACACCGCGCTCGATGTCGCCGGCTATGCCTCGGTTGCGTCGCGCGGCGCCATGACGGTGAGCCACGCGGTCGTGCGGGTCGTCGACGTGGTGCTGGAGAAGGGCCGCAAGGCGGCCTCCGCGATCCTGGAAGCCTCCGAGCAGGACATCAATTACCGCGACGGTCACTTCGAGGTGGTTGGCACCGACCGCCGCCTGTCGCTGTTCGACGCGGCGCATCGCGCCAAGGGCATGGTCGCGCTCGGCCTGCTCGCCGAGGACCTCGACAGCAACATCAAGGTCGACACGCCGCAGACGTTTCCGAACGGCTGCCACATCGCCGAAGTGGAGATCGACCCGGACTCCGGCGTGGCTACGATCGTCGGCTACAGCGCGGTGGACGATTGCGGCAACGTGCTCGACCACATGATCATCGAGGGCCAGGTGCATGGCGCGGTGGCGCAGGGGCTCGGCCAGGCGCTGATGGAGAACGCGGTCTACGATCCGGCCAGCGGACAATTGATCGCCGGCTCGTTCATGGACTACGCGATGCCGCGCGCACACCACATGCCGGACATCAAGGACGGCCTGCACCTGGTGCCGGCGACCACCAATCCGCTCGGCGTCAAAGGCGTCGGCGAGGCCGGCACCACCGCGTCGCTCGCCGCCATCATGAACGCGATCGCCGACGCGCTGCCGGACGGCGCCGCCGCCTCGCTCGACATGCCGGCCACCACGGAGAAGATCTGGCGCGCCTGCCAGCGGGGATAGATGCGCTGCGCTGCGCCCCGGGCACAGGGTCAGCCGGACAGCTGGCGAATGAAGGCGGCGAAGGCGGCGAGCTGCTGCTTGATCAGGTCGCGCGCGGTCTGGTCGGTGAGCTCCAGCGTCTTGGCGTCGAACTTCTGGGCCGCGAAGCTCACGAAAACTTCCGGGCGGCCGAACAGCAGCACGTCGATGCCGGTGAGGCACTGCCGCAGCTGGTATTGCATGCGGGCGCCGCCCAACAGGCCGCCGGCGGCCGACTGCATCGCCACCGGCTTGTCCTTGAACGGCTGGTCTTTGAGCCGCGAGGCCCAGTCGATGGCGTTCTTCAGGCCGCCCGGAATGCTGAAATTGTACTCCGGCGAGACGATGAGCACGCCGTCGGCGGCGCGGATCGCGTCGCACCAGGTGGTCACCTCGGCGGGAAACCCGGACGCTTCCTGCAGGTCGAAATTGTACAGCGGCATCGTGTCGAACGGCGGCGCCGCGACCAGCCGCATCCCTTCCGGCGCGAGCGGCGGCAGCGCGCGGACGAGCGCGGCGTTGTAGGAACCCTTGCGCAGGCTGCCGCAGATCGTCAGCACGTTGAGCGTCTTGCCGTCCGCCATTTTGTTTTCTCCGTCATTCAAGTGCGGCGATACTGTAAAGCCTCACCCTGAGGAGCGCTGCGCAGCAGCCGCGTCTCCAAGGGCGAGGCCCGGATCCTTCGAGACGCACCCTCACGGGCGCTCCTCAGGATGAGGTAAAAAGTTCAGCTGCTCGGCGAGTTGGCGATCGAGGGCGTGACGATCTCCTTCCAGCTCTTCGGCGGGCTCTTGAGCTGGCCGAGCTTGCCCATGAAGTCGGCGTTGATCTGCACGCCGTGCACCGGGCTGCCGAACTCGTCTTTGTACTCTTTGAGGATTGCCTCCACCGCGTCGAGGTCGACGAACTTCGACGGCTCGCGCGCGAGGTAGATTTCCGCGGCCTTGCGCGGCTCCGCCTTGATGAAGGCGGCGGCTTCGTCGATCGCCTTGACGATCACGTCCGGCAGCTTCGGGTTGGCGTCGATCCACTTCCGGGTCGCGCCCATGATCAGGAATGAGGCCTTGCCGCCGATG
>DASWSO010000251.1:0-4473 GCA_036402635.1 Xanthobacteraceae bacterium | reverse complement strand
TGAGTTCAGCGAGGTTCATCGCACTCTCCCTGTTCGTTCTAAAACAGTCATGTCGTTCTTGCGGCTAGGCCAAACCGAGAAACGACGCAAGGGCGCGATCAACGGCCAGCAACTAGGAGCGCGCCCGAAGCGCCGCAAGCGTCAGCGCTGCCGCAGCGCCTCGACGCCGGGCAGCGGCTTGCCTTCCAGCCATTCCAGGAACGCGCCTCCGGCTGTCGACACGTAGGAGAACCGGTCGGCGACGCCGGCCGCGTTGAGCGCCGCCACCGTGTCGCCGCCGCCGGCGACCGAGACCAGCTTGCCGGCCTCGGTGAGCTCGGCGGCGGCTTCCGCCACCTCCACGGTGCCGTTGTCGAACGGCTCCAGCTCGAACGCGCCGAACGGGCCGTTCCAGACCAGCGTTTTCGCCCGCGCCAGCACCGAGCAGACGTGCTCGACCGCGCGCGGGCCGATGTCGAGGATCATCTCGTCGGCGCCGACCTGATCCGCGTCGACCACGCGCGACGGCGCGTTGGCCGCAAACGTCTTCGCCACCACCACGTCTACCGGCAGCACGATCGCGCAGCCGCGCGCCTTCGCCTTGGCGAGGATCTCGCGCGCGGTGCCGGCAAGCTCGTGCTCGCACAGCGACTTGCCGACGGCTTTGCCTTGCGCCGCCAGGAACGTGTTGGCCATGCCGCCACCGATGATCAGCGCATCGACCTTGGCGATCAGGTTGCCGAGCAGCTCCAGCTTGGTGGAGACCTTGGCGCCGCCGACCACGGCCGCGACCGGCTTCTCGGGATGATCGAGCGCGCGGCCGAGCGCCTCCAGCTCGGCCTGCATGGTGCGCCCCGCATAGGCCGGCAGCACGCGCGCCAGCCCCTCGGTCGACGCGTGCGCGCGATGCGCGGCCGAGAACGCGTCGTTGACGTAGAGGTCGCCGAGCTTCGCCAGCGCCGCCACGAACGCCGGCTCGTTCTTCTCCTCTTCCTTGTGGAAGCGGGTGTTCTCCAGGCAGAGGATGTCGCCCGGCTGCATCGCCGCGACCGCGCGTTCAGCCGCGTCGCCGATGCAGTCGTCGGCGAACCCGACCGGCCGGCCGAGCACGCGCGCGACTTCGGCCGCGACCGGCTTGAGCGAGTCCTTCGGATCACGCCCCTTTGGGCGGCCGAAATGCGCCAGCAGGATCACCTTGCCGCGCTTGTCGGCGATCTCCGTGATGGTGGGCGCCACCCGCTCGATGCGGGTCGGGTCCGACACCTTGCCGTTGTCCATCGGGACATTGAGGTCGACGCGGACAAGCACGCGCTTGCCGGCAACGTCGGCGTCGTCGAGCGTACGAAAGGATGTCACGGCTTTACGAAATTTCCGGTCGCAAACACAATGGCGGCCACCCCAAACAAGAGAGCGGCCAGAATCGAGACTGTTTGCCACGCAGTGGGGATGGATTGAAGTCGGCCCTCGATGCCGGCGAGGCGACCGTCGATTCCTATGAAACGGCCGTTGATCGCGGCCAGCGCAACCTCGATTGCGCCAAGTCTTGTCTCGATACTTCTTAACGTCGACTTGATGTCTCGCATGTCCTCTTCGACGCGAGCGACGCGTTCGTCCAACATCGGGTCCTCCGGGCCACCGCCACTCGGGCCGCCGCCCTCTGCACGCAGCGGAATGATGTCACCCATCCAATTCCGCTTTCGAGATCGGCTTTTCAGCTTTGGTCAGCATGCCCGTTAGATGTTGCTCGATGTGTCCGCACCGAAGGCAAGCCAAAGTAACAATCGGATTGCGGGCATGCTTTGGATCAGCGATCGCGCTTTGCAACGCGAGCACAGACCGTCTATTGCCGCCACCCTCGGCTGCCAAAGCGTTCACGTCGGCAGCCAAGAAGAAGCGGTCGTGGCCACACCGCAAGCAGCGGATGTCCGGAAAGCTGTTGTGCACCAGCTCCGCTAAGTCCGTGAAGTCTCTGTCGTCCTCGGATTTTTCATTCATCGACCGACAGATTACACCGTGCCGGGACGAAGTCTAAACCAGTTTGCCCATCACCACCGCGGTGTCGGCCATGCGGTTGGAGAAGCCCCACTCGTTGTCGTACCACGACATCACGCGCACCAGCGTGCCGTCCAGCACCTTGGTCTGGTCCATGTGGAAGATGCTGGAGCGCGGGTCGTGGTTGAAGTCGATGGAGACGTTCGGCTGCGTGGTGAATCCGAGCACGCCCTTGAGCTGCTGCTCGGCGGCGCGACGGATCGCGTCGTTGACCTCGTTCACGGTGGTCGCGCGCTTGGCGACGAACTTGAAGTCGACCACCGACACGTTCGGCGTCGGCACCCGGATGGCGACGCCGTCGAGCTTGCCGGCGAGTTCCGGCAGCACCAGGCCGACCGCCTTGGCGGCGCCGGTGGAGGTCGGGATCATCGACAGCGCCGCGGCGCGGGCGCGGTAGAGGTCCTTGTGCACCTGGTCGAGGCTCGGCTGGTCGTTGGTGTACGAATGCACCGTGGTCATGAAGCCCTTGTCGATGCCGATGGCGTCGTTGAGCACCTTGGCGACCGGGGCGAGACAATTGGTGGTGCACGACGCGTTGGAGACGACGCGGTGCGCCTTGGTGAGCTTGTCGTGGTTGACGCCGTAAACGACGGTGAGATCGGCGCCGTCGGCCGGCGCCGAGACCAGCACCGCCTTGGCGCCGGCGGTGAGATGCGCCGAAGCCTTGTCCTTGGCGGTGAAGATGCCGGTGCATTCCATCGCGATGTCGACGCCGAGCTCCTTCCACGGCAGCGTCGACGGATCCTTGATCGCGGTGACCCTGATCTTGCCGGTGCCGAGATCGATCGAGTCGCCGTCGACCTTCACCTCGCCGGGAAAGCGCCCGTGCACGGAATCGAAGCGCAGCAGATGCGCGTTGGTTTCCACCGGCGCGAGGTCGTTGACGGCGACGACCTGGATGTCGCTGCGTCCGTTCTCGGCGATGGCGCGCAGAATGTTGCGGCCGATGCGGCCGAACCCGTTGATGGCGACGCGGATGGTCATGCTTTACTCCTCTTGCTGTCCTGCTCCGCGCAGGCGGGGCATCCAGTATTCCTCAGTGCGGATGGTCACGATCAAGCGGTGCGAACTATGGCCGGCGGCGATTGCTGGATCGCCCGCCTTGGCGGGCGATGACAGCGAGATTTTCGGCCGCCTCACTGCTGATCACTCCCTACCCGAGCTTCTTCAACGCCGCCTCGACGATCGCTTCCGGCGTGATGCCGAAGTGGCGGTAGAGGTCCTTGTAAGGACCGCTGGCGCCGAAGCTCGACATGCCGACGAAGGCGGCGTCCGAGCCGATCAGATCGCTCCACCCCTGCCGCACCGCGGCTTCGACGCCGACCCGCACCGGCGCATCGCCGACGACGCGGCGGCGCGCCTCCTCGCCGGCGGCTTGCAAAAGCTCGAAGCACGGCACCGAGACGACGCGTGTCGGCACGCCGCGTTCAGCAAGCAGCTGCTGCGCCGCCACCGCGATCGACACTTCCGAGCCGGTGGCGAACAGCGACACGTTGGCGGTCCCGTGCGCAGCGGCGATCTCGTAGGCGCCGGCCGCGCAGCGGTTGTCCACGTCCAGCTCGCGGCGGAGCTGCGGCAGCGCCTGCCGCGTCAGCGCGATCACGCTCGGCTGGCGCGCGCGCAGCGCCAGCTCCCAGCACTCGGCGGTCTCAACCGTGTCGCAGGGGCGGAAAACCAGCAGGTTCGGGATCGCGCGCAGCGCCGCCAGATGCTCGACCGGCTGATGCGTCGGTCCGTCCTCGCCGAGCCCGATCGAATCGTGGGTCATCACGTGGATGACGCGCTCATTCATCAGCGCCGCCAGCCGGATCGACGGCCTGCAGTAATCCGAGAACACCAGGAACGTGCCGGAATACGGCACCACGCCACGGTGCAGCGCCATGCCGTTCATGGCCGCCGCCATGCCGTGCTCGCGGATGCCGTAATGGATGAAGCGGCCCGCATAGTCGCGCGCCGACAAGACGCTCATGCCCTTCGGCCGCGTGTTGTTGGAGCCGGTGAGGTCGGCGGAGCCGCCGATCAGCTCCGGCAGTTCCGCCACCAGCGCGCCGAGCACGTTCTCGGAGGCGTTGCGGGTGGCGATCTCCTTCGGCTCGGCGGCGAGCTTCTGCTTGAACTTCCGCACCGTCTCCGTAAGCCGCGCCTCGTCGAGCTCGCCGCGCATGCGGCGCTCGAATTCGGCGCGCCGCTCCGGCGCCACCTTGCCGAGCCGCGTGTTCCACGCCGCGTGTGCCTCGCGCCCGCGCGCGCCGGCGACCCGCCACTGCTCCAGCGCGTCGGCCGGGATGTCGAACGGCGGATGGCTCCAGGAAAGCTTCTCGCGCGCGCCGGCGATCTCCTCAGGCCCGAGCGGCGAGCCGTGGCTCTTCTCGCTGCCGGCCTTGCCCGGAGCGCCGTAGCCGATGGTGGTGCGGCAGGCGATCATGGTCGGCCGGTCGGAGC
>DASWSO010000250.1:0-2398 GCA_036402635.1 Xanthobacteraceae bacterium | reverse complement strand
GCGAAGCGCTCCTGCACGCCGGGATCCGCCACCGCCTTGAGCGCCTCGTTCTGCAGCCGGTCCACAATCTCGCGCGGCGTCTGCCGCGGCAGGAAGATGCCGGTCCAGAACGGATAGGCGGCGTCGCCGAGCCCGAGCTCGGTCATGGTCGGAACGTCGGGCAGGGCAGGGAGCCGCTTCGGCGTGCTCACGGCGAGCCCGACCAGGCGCTTGTCCTGCAGCAGCGGCATCGCCGGCGCGAGCGGCAGGAAGTAGAAATCGACGCGCCCCGCCATCACGTCGCTCATCGCCTCGTTCGGCCCGCGGAACGGCACGTGCTGGCCCTGGAAGCCGGCGGCGAGCCGGAACCGCTCGACCGCGAAATGCGAGGCCGAGCCGACGCCGGCCGAGGCGTAGTTGAGCTGGCCGGGCCGCTCCTTGGCGGCGTTGATCAGGTCGGCGGCGGTCTTGAACTCCTTGGTCGGCGCGGTCACCAGGATGGTCGGCTGCAGGCCGAGCCGCGCCACCGGCGCAAAGTCCTTCAGCGTGTCGTAGGGCAGGCTGGAATAGACCGCGGCGGCCGCCGTGAACGACGAGGAATGGACCAGCAGCGTGTAGCCGTCGGGCGCCGCCTTGGCGACCGCGTTGGAGCCGACCGTGCCGCCGGCGCCGACACGGTTCTCCACCACGATCGGCTGTCCCATCTGCCGCGACATCTGCTCGAGCACGATGCGCGCCGTCACGTCGATCGCGTTGCCGGCGCTGAGCGGCACGACCGCCGTGATTGTGCGCGACGGATACGGCTGCGCCGCCGCCGGCTGCGGCATCAGCCCGGCGAATGCCAGCCCCAGCGCCGCCGCCACCACAAACCCGAAACCACCTCTCACGTCACAAGCACGCATGAACGACTTTCCCCCTCTGCCAAACTTTCTCAGACGCGATCGAACGCCGCCTTCACGCGCTGCGGCGTGAACGGAATGGTGCGCAGCCGCACGCCGGCGGCGTCGAACACCGCATTGGCGAGCGCCGCGCCGACCGCGGCGCAGGCCGCCTCGCCGGCGCCGAGCGGCGGCTCGGTCGGCCGGTCGACCAGATCGAACACGAGCTCCGGCGCGTCCGAGAAGCGCAGGATCGGATAGCTCGACCAATCGACGCTGACGACGCGCGAGCGGTCGAACATCACCTCCTCCATCAGCACGCGGCTGAGCGTCTGCAGGACGTTGCCTTCGAGCTGCGCCCGCACGCCGTCCGGATTGATGATCTGCCCGCAGTCCTGCGCGCAGACGACACGCTCCACCGCGATTCTGCCGCTGGCGCGCTCGACCGCGACCTCCATGCCCATCGCGACGTAGGTCTCGTTGTGTTTGTAGTGGACGTAGGCGAAGCCGCGGCCACGCGCGACCGCCGCGCCGCTTCCGGGCGCAGGCGACGGCCGCGACTGCCACCGCATCAATGCGGCGGCGCGCCTGATCACCTCGATGCCGCGCGGGTCCTTTAGTCCGCGCAGGCGGAACGCGATCGGGTCGATACCGGCCGCGGCCGCGAGCTCGTCGGTGAAGCTCTCCACCGCAAAGCAGTTGGCGGGCTTGCCGGGCGAGCGGATCGGCGCCGCGCGCAGCGGCGCATCCTTGAGCCAGTGCGCGATCACCTGGATGCTCTCGGCCGCATAAGGCGGATCGGCGTTCTGCGAGATCGCCCCGGGGCTGACGCCCGGCACCTGCTCGAGCCCGGCCGCTTCCACCGCCAGCAGCGGAATGTTGGGCAGGTTCGCCGTCGTACGCGGAATCCACATCTCGGTGCGCCAGTCGAGAATGCGGCCGTCGGCGCTCACCGATCCGGCGATGTCGAGCAGCTGCGGCGGGCCCTTCGGGTCCCAGCCGTGCTCGTCCTCGCGCGACCACTGCACCCGCACCGGGCGGCCGACCGCGCGCGACAGGATGGCGGCCTCGGCGGCCGCGTCCTCGTGGCCGTTCATGCCGTAGCAGCCGGCGCCGTCGACATAGATCAGCCGCACCTTGTCGCGCGGCAGGCCGAGGAACTTGGCGAACGTGTTGCGGTTGCCGTGCGTGCCCTGCGAGGCGGTCCAGACCGTCGCGGCGTCGGCGCGCACGTCGGCGACCGCGCAGGACGGACCGATTGAGCCGTGGCTCTGCATCGGCCAGTAGTAGCTGGCGCGCACCGTCTTGGCGCCGTCCGGCCGGGCGGCATTCGGCGTGCCCTTGCTGACCACCGTCTCGTCGGTGATGCCGGGCTCCGCTCGCAGCGTTTCGGTGAGCCGCGCCTGATCCGGCAGGCCGGTGCCGGCGCTCCACTCCGCCCGCAGCGCGCGCGCGGCACGCACCGCCGACCATTCGTCCTCGGCGGTGACGGCGAGGAAATCCTTGATCCGCACCACCTTGGCGCCGGCGATCGGTCCGAT
>DASWSO010000249.1:0-4557 GCA_036402635.1 Xanthobacteraceae bacterium | reverse complement strand
GAATGGGCGCGACCCCACTCGTGTCCGGGCGGCAGCGGCACGTAGGCGAGCAACACGGCGCAGGCGAGGGCGAGCGCGATCACGCCGGCGATCTCGCGCGGTCCACGACGCGTGCCCACCGCGATCTGGACCGCATGCAGGACCGCGATTGCGGCCGGCGTCAGCGCTCCTGACGCCATGCTGAAAAACGAGGCGACAGCGAGCACGGCTCCCAACCACCAGCGGGGCGAGAATGCGCTCGCGCCGTGAAACGCAAGCACCGATGCAAATGCCAACGGCAGCAGCAGGTAGTATGGCGCTTGGAAGCCGAGGATGTTCTCCCATCCGAACGGGATGGCGCAGACGAGCGTCGTGAACGCGGCCAGCAGAACCGCCGCGGGGCCGGGAAGCGGGCGCATCAGCAGGCGCAGCAGCAGTCCGATGCCGGCGATCCGGATCACGGCGTTGCAGACCATCTGCAGGACCGGATCCCAAAACCCGTTGATCTCCAGCAGCAGCAAGCCGATCAGCCGCGTGAACACAATGCGGTGCTCGGCATGCGGGCTGAAGAGGTCCGAGAAGCTGAGGGTGCCCTCCAAGTAGGGCTTGTAGAGATTCGCGGCCTCGGCATCCCACTGGTCCCAGAGCGGCGTGATGCTGCCGTGCGCCCAAACCAGATACAGGCTCGCTCCAAAGACCGCCGCCATGCAGGCGAGGGCCGCGAGCGCCCGCATTGGCCACCTGCTCGCAAGCTCGGTCGACGATTCGGCGATAACCATCAGGAGCCCCGCGCCGCGTGACGCGCCCTTATCAGCCTATTAGGATCGAACGCAGAGTACTCCTCGAACATCCGAACGGCGCAATGGCGTTAGCGGCCGGTCGTGGCGTCCCAAGGTGCACGCCAGACGGCTATTCGCATCCGCGGCGTCCCGGGCGCGCCCGTTGCGGAGCCGATAACAAGTTATCCCCACTCGTCAGGCGCAGGCTCGGTCGCTCGAACAGGTCGCACTTGCCGCCTCTCCCAACGCATGCGAAGTCTCCGGTGCGACGCGCGCATATATCCCAAACATCATGAGAGCTGAAACAATCGACCTGATCCGCGACCAGTCTGCGCGTGCGCAGGTTGAGCCGGCAGGTAACGATGCGGAAGCCGGCACCGTCTGCTGCCGAATCGATCTCGACGTGAGGGCTGCCGGTGTGCGGGGATGGCAGCGGCTGAAGCTGATCTGGCCGGGTGCCACGATCCGCCGCGCTACCATCCAGGCGACCGACGGGGGCGCGGTGCTGCCGACTTACGACACGCTGGTCCGCCAGCCGCGGCTCGCCTGCTATGCCTTCGTTGGCCCGGCTGTCACCTCCATCTCCCTTCGGGTGTATGCGGAAACGGGGGACCAGGACGGACTACAGGCGACCCTGCGCCGCATCCATCCGGTCGAGTTCGTGTGGCGATCGAGCTGGCGCGGCCTGTCGGCGCGGCCGCTCGCCTATGCGCGTTACTTCCGCGACCCGATCGATCAATTCGTCGTCGCAGAGTCGTTTCCGGCTCCTGCGCTGGACGAGAGTGACTCCGGCCGCTACCGCAAATGGATGCGGCAGGTGGAAGAGCCGTTCGAGCGCGAGCTGCTGGCGACGTTCTCGGCGGCTGCGACGTCGGAACCTCCCCGGGTCGCGGTGCTGATGCCGGTGTGCGATCCGGAACCGACCTATCTGCTGAAGGCGATCGAGTCGGTGAAGGCGCAAACCACGCCGCACTGGCAGCTCTGCATCGCCGATGATGCCTCCACCAGGAGCGAGATCCGCGACATCCTGCATGCCGCGGCACGCGACGATCCGCGCATTCAACTGGTGCTGCGCGAGCAGAGAGGCAACATATCGGCAGCCACCAATGATGCGTTCGAGCTGGTGGACGCGCCGCTGATCACCTGCCTCGATCACGACGACCTGCTGTCGCGCCGCGCGGTCGAGATCGCCTCCGCCTGTTTCAATGCCGAGCCGGGAACCGAGCTGGCCTATTCCGACGAGGACAAGATCGACCAGCACGATCACCGGTTCCTGCCGTACTTCAAGCCGGACTTCTCGCCCGAGCTCCTGTACTCGTACAATTACATCAATCATCTGACGATCCACCGCGCCGAACACGTTCGCAAAGCCGGGATGTGGCGGAGCGGGTTCGACGGCGCGCAGGACTACGACCTTGCGCTTCGCGTCCTTGAATTCGCGGACTGGCGCAAGGTGCGGCATCTGCCGGTGGTGCTTTACCATTGGCGGGCGATCGCGGGCTCCGCGGCGCTCAGCCTGTCGTACAAGCTGTATGCGATCGAGGCGGGCCGGGCGGCACTGGCCGAGCACCTGGCACGCCGCGGCATCGCTGCCGAAGTCGGCGTCGCGTCGGATACGATGTTCAGGATCCGGTATGCGCTTCCGGCGGCGCGGCCGCGCGTCGCGATCATCATTCCGACGCGGGACAAGGCCGATCTCCTGCGCCGGTGCCTATGGTCGATCGAAATGAAGACGAAATACGACAACTACGAGATCATCATCGTCGATAACGGTTCATCGGAGCCCGATGCGCTCGCCCTGCTGCACCAGTGCCGCAGCAGTCCGCGCACGACCGTGCTTTCCTATCCGGCGCCATTCAACTACGCGGCCATCAACAACTACGCGGTCGAGAGCACCGGTGCAGAGTTCGTGTGCCTGCTCAACAACGACACGGAGGTGATCACGCCGGATTGGCTTTCCGACATGGTGGGATACGCGCTGCAGCCCGGCGTCGGCTGTGTCGGGGCGAAGCTTTTGTACGAGAACGACTCCGTGCAGCATGCCGGCGTCGTGGTCGGCCTCGGCGGCGTCGCCGGACATGCTTTCCTGCGCCAGCCGGCGCTCGATCCCGGCTATTTCGGCCGCGCCCTGGTGGCGTCCAACTGGTCGGCGCTGACCGGAGCCTGCCTGCTCGTTCGTCGCGCGATCTACCGGGAGGTCGGCGGATTGGATGCCGAAACACTTCAAATCGCGTTCAACGACATCGACTTCTGCATCAAGGTGCGGGATGCCGGCTACCGCAACGTGCTTACGCCGCACGCCCTGTTATATCATCACGAGTCGCTCTCGCGCGGCCCGGAAGATACCTTGCAGAAGATGGAGCGCTTCCAGCGCGAGGCCCTGCAGATGCAGAGCCGCTACGGCGAGAGCCTGCTCAACGACCCGTGCTATTCTCCGCACCTCGACCGCTTCAACGACTTTGTCATTCGCGCGGAGCCGCGACCGTAAGTCATCACGCCGGCCGGGCGTCAGAACGCCCCAACGCGGTGGGTTGCCTCAGAAGAGGATGCGGTCGTCCCTGACGCGGCGGTCGTCCGCCTCCGCCATCATGGCCACCAACTCCCGAAAGCTCTTGGCATACTGCCATTTCAACTCGCGTCGGGCCTTGGCGGCGTTGCCGAGCAGAATGTCGACCTCGGCCGGGCGGAAGAATGCGGGGTCGACCTGGATCACGACCTTGCCGGTCTTCCGATCGATGCCGCGCTCCGCCACGCCGGTTCCGTCGAACACCAGGTCCATCCCCAGCGCGGCGCCGGCATGGAGCAGGAACTCGCGCACCGGATGGGTTTCGCCGGTTGCCAGCACATAATCGTCGGCATTGGCGTTTTGCAGCATGCGCCACATCCCGTCGACGTAATCGCCCGCAAAGCCCCAGTCCCGCTGGGCATCGAGGTTTCCGAGCGTCAGGACATCCTGCTTGCCGTGCTTCACCGAGGCGAGGCCGAGGCTGATCTTGCGGGTGACGAACTCCTTACCGCGCAGCGGCGACTCGTGATTGAACAGGATGCCGGACGAGGCGTGCATCCCGTAGCTTTCGCGGTAGTTCACCGTGATCCAATGGCCGTACAGTTTGGCGACGCCGTACGGGCTGCGCGGGTGGAACGGGGTGCGCTCCGTTTGCGGCGTCTCCTGCACCTCTCCGAACATTTCCGAGGTCGACGCCTGGTAGAACCGGATCTTCGGATTGACGGTGCGGATCGCCTCGAGAATACGCGCGACGCCCAAAGCGTCGGCATCGGCCGTATAGATCGGGTGTTCGAACGACACGTGCACAAAGCTTTGCGCCGCAAGGTTATAGATCTCGGACGGCGCCACCTTCTCGACCACACGATTGATATTGCTGAATTCGATCAGTTCGAAATCGACGATCTCGACGTCGGCTGCGATTCCAAGCTCCTCGAGCCGGGCGAAATTGGAGCTTGATGTCCGCCGCGCCGCACCGACGACGCGGTAGCCCTTCTCCAGCAGCAATTTCGCCAGATAGCCGCCGTCCTGACCGTTGATCCCGGTTATGAGCGCCGTCTTGTCCTGTGTCGCCATCGGTACCTGATCTGTAATCCGGAAATACCCAAGCCGCTGCGGCGACCCGAAGCGAACCCCATAGCAACGTTCTCAGGTGCCGCCAAGCTCGTGGCAAAAGGGCGGGCGGGGCGCGATGCAACTGCGCGTCAGCCTCATGAGCTGCCGCAGGCCTCGCCACCGCCAGGCATCATCCGGCGGCGTCTCGTCCGCGGGTTGATCTGGGAACTGCGCGGTCCG
>DASWSO010000248.1:0-4405 GCA_036402635.1 Xanthobacteraceae bacterium | reverse complement strand
CTGCAGCTCAGCCCGGCACGACCGCGATCGCCTCGATCTCGAACAGCGCGCCGTCGCGCGCGAGCTTGGAGATCGCGACCGCGGTGCTGGCCGGCGGCGCCTTGGTGTTGACGTAGGCGTTGCGCACCTCGAAGAACGTCGGCAGGTCCGCCATGTCGGTGAAGAAGGTGGTGATCTTCACGACGTGGCTGAAATCGGCGCCGACCGCGGCCAAAGCGGCCTTGAGATTCTCGAACGCCTGCGTCGCCTGCGCGCGGAAGTCGGCGCCCATCTTGCCGCTCGGATCGAGCCCGAGCTGGCCGGAAATGTAGATGGTGCGGCCGGGCCCGGTGGTCTCCACCACATGCGTGTAGCCGCGCGGCGGCGCGATCGTGTCCGGATTGATGAAACGGTTGGCGGTCAAGGCGCACTCTCCCTGCGAGGATTGCGGCGGGGGGCCGCGGGCGCGCGGATGAGACATGATGCGCATTGGCGGCGCAAGCGCGCGCCGCGGGCAACGCGCGGCGGCTGCAAGCCCGAAAAAACCTCAGGCGGATCAATAGCGTGAGCCCGGCCGGGTGCACGGCCAGCTGTATTCGCGGCCGTCGTCGGTGGCGCATTCGCGCGCGCGCGACTGCGAGCGCACCGAATGCGGCGCGCGGTCGCCGAACTCGGTCGGGAAGTCCTGGTTGGGCGCGGCCATGCCGTCGCTCGGCAGCAGCAGCGCGGCCTCGAGTTCGAGCGATCGCGCCGGCGCCGGGTGCAAACCGCCCAGCATTGCGATGGAAGCCGCGGCGAGCGCGGCAATCAGCTGCACACGTGCCATTTCCGCCTCCAGCATGAGCTTTTCGCGATTATTCGAAAAACAGCTCCGGCGCTTGGCTATCGTGCGCGACGGCCTGGGCGCGTGGGCGCTATGGCGGCCGGAGGTGTGTTGCCGGGGTCAATCCGGCAAAGCGCAAAGCATGAGTTCGCTGTCGAGAGCGGATGCCGTGCGCACCCGCTCTCCTCGTTCCGGGCACGATCAGTGACCGTGGTCGCAGGTGCTGAAGCGGCCGTAGCCTTCGTCGGTGCGACAGATCGACGGCCCGACCAGAATGGTCTCGCCGACGGCGCCGGCGGCCTTGGACTTGGTGGCGGCGAACGCGGACGGCGCCAGGCCGACGGTGATCGAGGCGGCAATTCCCAGTGCGATGAGAGTACGCATGTTCATCTCCTCTGTGGTTGTGGGCTTCCACTTCGGTGGTCCGCGACATGCGAGTCCGAAGCACGAGGAGACATTGCGCCCGCTGCCCGGGAGCGTCTGTGAAGCTCGTCACGGAGCCGAAAAAACTCGGCGGGAGGTGGCGCGCCGGCGACCAGCGGCGAGCCGCCGCCGGCCCATTTGCGCGCGATTTATGGAAACTGCCCGGCCAGTTCGTCGGCGGCTTTCTCGGCGTCCAGAATGCCGTGGCCCAAGCGCCGGCTCCACGCGCTGCCATCGGTTTTCCTGGCGGATTTCGTCAAGGCCGCGCGCAGTTGCGCGGGCGACGCCCGCGGCGCCTGCCATTTGCGGTGGCTGCGCAACGCCGCGATGACGCCCGCCGCCAGACCGCTGGCGGCGGAGCTGCCGCCGTTGGTGGCATGCGCATCGTCGTTCTCGCAGAACTGACTCGGCGCGCAGAGGTCCGGCTTCTCCTTGCCCCCCGGCCAGAAGCCCGGCTGCCCGGGCCCTTGCGACGAGTAGCCGAGCCACAGCGTGTCGGTGCGCACGGCCCCGACGCTGAGCACGGCCGGATGACAATTGGCGCCGAAGATGCTCCGGCCCGGACCCTGATCGAGCGCGCCGCAGCGCTGGTCCGGACAGAACTGTCCGCAATTGCCGGCACAGAACACGAAGTCGATGCCCTCCTGGCCGGCTCGGGTGATCAGCTGGTTGAAGGGGTGGCTTGGAGAATCGGTATAGCTGCCCGGTGGGTTCTCGCCGCTGCGGTCGTAGATCGCCCAGGCATTCGCGATCACCCACGGGGCCGGCTCCGGCGTGCCGAGGCGCCGCAGCCTGATGTCGCCCAGCATCAGGCGGTAGGCGGCGTCCGCCGTGCTGAGGAAGAAGCCCGCAATGTCGATGATCCGCGGCGGCACCATCGGCAGGTCGAACAGCAGCGCGTCGGGCGCGACCCCGAGCACGTTATGCGCGACCATCATCGCGTGCAGGCGGGTCGCGGCGGACGGCGCCCTGGCGGTTCCCGGCGCCGTCGAATGCACGGTCCAGCCGCCGCCGAAGCTGCGGCCGAGCGCCTGTCCATCCAGTCCCTGGTCGACGATGACGACGTTGACGCCGCTGCCGGTCAGTTTGCGTTTCTTACGGAAGGCCGGCAATGCCAGCAGCCGCTCGGCTTCGGCACGGTCGCCGAAAATCGGGTCGGCGGCCTCGCGCGGACACCAATGATCGGCGCCGGAGAACGGCAGGTCGGCGCCGCCGCCCACGAACACGTCGGGCTTGCTGCGCACCGCCTCCTGAAACTCCGCCGCCACGCCCGCCTCCACCCTGAGCGCGGCCACCAGTTCGCTCGGCGGCTCGCCCGCCCCGCCGTTCGCCCCGGTGTCGGGTGGCGCGGTCGCGTCCGCGCTCTTGTCGAGAGCCGCGGCTGCGACATCGTTGGACGGCAGCCCCGCCACCTCGAACCGTTTGATGAGGGCCGGGGCGCCGGCATGGGTGGCGATGTACTCATGCACAAAGCCGATCCGGCGCGCGCGATACTCCGCCCAAAGTTCCGGCGTCGTCTTGAGCACGACGTAATGCCTGACGTGATCGCTCGCCGACATGGCATTCCCCCCGGTGACGCGCAGCCTTCAAGGCGGAAACGGTTTTGCTCGACTTTTCACCAATAAGGTCCCGCCCGCCGCGCGGACACTTGCATCGCTGGCGAGCATAATAGAATGATTGCACGTTAGACAATCTTTGCGTTCGGACCCTAGCGTCTGCATGGCATCCCGTCCGTCCAATGGCGACGCTCATCCGCGGGTCAGCCGGCGGCTGGCTGCCATCGCTTTCGTCGACATCGTCGGCTACTCGATCCTGATGGCGAGCGACGAGACGCGCACGCACCGCCGCTGGATGGAGATCCTGAACGAGATCATCCGCCCGCAAGCCGACCAGCACCGCGGCAGGATCGTGAAATCCACCGGCGACGGCGTGCTGGCGGAATTTCCCAGCGCGTTCGATGCCGTCGAGTGGGCCCGGCAGGTGCAGCGGGCGGTGCACGCACCGTCGGATGACGCCTCCGCGCCGATGCTGGCGCTGCGCATCGCGGTGCATCTCGGCGACGTCATCGCCACCGATGAGGACATCTACGGCGACAACGTCAACGTCGCCGCCCGTCTGCAGGAATATGCCGCTCCCGGCGGCATCGTGCTCTCGGAGACGATCTACGACCTGGTCCGCGGCAGCATCACCGCGGCGGCGCAGGATCTCGGCGCGATCGAGCTGAAAAACCTCGACAAGCCGGTCAAAGCCTATGCGCTTGCCCCGGAAGTCGAGAACATCCGGGTTCCGGCGCGGCCGCGGCTCGCCACCCTGCCGTCGATTGCGGTGCTGCCGCTGATCAACGCCGGCGGCAATCCGGCGGACGATTACTTTTCCGACGGTATTGTGGAGGACATCACACTTTCGTTGGCCGGGTTGCGCGAGCTTATGGTGATCTCGCGCGGCTCGACGCTGGCCTATCGCGGCCGCCATCCGGATCCGCGCGAGGTCGGGCGGGCCTTGGGGGTACGCTACGTGCTCGGCGGCAGCGTGCGGCGATCCGAAAAGCACATGCGGGTGTCGGTCGAGCTGAGCGACGCCACCACGGGCGCCAGCCTGTGGGGCGAGAGGGCCGAGGTCGCGCCGGGTGAGCTGTTCGATGTGCAGGATCGTATCGTCGGCCGTATCGTCGCCGGGATCGCACCCAATGTGCGCGCCGCGGAGCTGCGCACGGCCATGAGAAAGCGACCGGAAAACTTCACCGCCTACGACTGCACGCTGCGCGCGCTGCACATCGTCAACAGCCTCGACAAGGCGACCTTCCTGCAGGCGCGCGACTACCTCGACAAGGCGATGCAGGAGGATCCGAACTTCGCCATGCCGACCGCCTGGGCGGCGCGCTGGCACAGTTTGTATGTCGGCCAAGGCTGGTCGGAAGCACCGACGCAGGATGCCGCAAAAGCGGTCGAGCTGGCCGCGCGGGCGATCGAAATGGACGCGCAGAATGCGCTGGCTCTGGCCACCTACGGGCATCTGAGATCGTACTTGTTTCGCGACTATGATACCGCGCTCGTCTATTTCGACCGCGCTCTTGCGGCCTCTCCAAGTCATTCCCTGGCCTGGCTGCTGTCGAGCGCCACTTTGAGCTATGTGGGCCGCAGCGAAGAGGCCGTCAGGCATGCAGAACATGCCTTGCGGCTA
>DASWSO010000247.1:0-9245 GCA_036402635.1 Xanthobacteraceae bacterium | reverse complement strand
AAAGCTAGTGTTGGCATGGACGAGAGAGCGTGTTGAACTGCCTGTTCATTCAAGACTCGCCGCTCGGGTGGAAGGGAAAAGCTCTCTGGCCCGCGTCGGCCTAGGCGTGCACATCACCGCACCGACCATTCATTCTGGCTTCGCCTACCGCATCCGGCTCGAAATCGTGAACCACGGCCGCGTTCCGATACGACTGCGGACAGGCATGAAGATTTGCCAACTGATTTTCGAACTGACACTCGGGACGCCGCAGAAAGGTTTTCAGCCGCTACAAACGGCGCCCCTCCCGGCACGACCTAGCTGACCGGAAGGGCCCAACGCGATGCGGGCCGCGACGCGAGACAGGGGCCTCCCCTCCGCTCGCGCGCAAACCGGCAGTATAATTCCCGACGCCGAAATGCACGGCGCAGCGCGCGTCCCGAATACGACCGCGACCGTCCGGACGACGCGCAAGTTCGCCCGGACCAAGCGCCGGTCCCGCCGGACCAAGCGCCGGTCCCGCCCTGACCAACGGTGTTCTACGGTGTTCTACCGCTTGGTCGGCATCTGTTCGGTCGGCCCGCCGGCCTCCTTCCAGGCGCGGTAGCCGCCGGCGATATGGGCGACCGGGTCGAGCCCCATGCGCTGCGCCGTCTGCGCCGCCAGGGCCGAACGCAGCCCCCCGGCGCAGAAGAAGACGAACCGCTTGTCCTGCGCGAAAGCCGTTTTATGATAAGGACTTGCCGGGTCGATCCAGAATTCCAGCATGCCGCGCGGGCAGTGCAAGGCGCCCGGCACGCGGCCGTCGCGCTGCAGCTCGCGGATGTCGCGGATGTCGACCAGAACGGTGTCGTCGCGGCCGTGCAGCGCCACCGCCTCGGCCGCCGCAACGGTCGCGATCTCGGCCTCAGCCGCCTCGACCAAGTCCTTGTAGCCTAAGGTGATTTTCTGCGGCACCGGACGAGCCTCCGCGCTCACGGACGAGGCGCTGAGGAGATCATGCCGGCCGGCGGCAGGCAAGCCCGGGCACGAGCGGGTCGCGCCCGGGTCGTCCGGTCGGGCGGCTAACCTGCGATCGCAGCGCCTGGCCCCAAGTGGTTCAGCAGATAGATGAAACCGGCGGCCGCGGCAATCGCCGCGAAGGCCCAGCGGGCCACCGCCCAGAGCGAACGCTCCACGCTCACACGCATTGCAACTCCATGGGTTACCGTCGCCCCCCAGGTGACGCCACCCTGGCGGCAAAGGGTTAAGGAGCCGTAAACCATGAAAACCGGCGCCGTTGCGGGCTTTGCGCGGGGCGGCGCGGCCGCTCCGGCTATTTGCGCTTGGTCTCCGCCTCGTAGCGGGCGCGGGTCGCCTCGTTCGGCGGGTACAGGCCGGGCAGCGGCGTCCCCTTCTCCACCTCCCCGACCGCCCAGGTCTCGAACCGCTCCTGCTCCACCGCCGCCTTGGTCACCTCCTCGATCATGGCCTGCGGGATGACCACCGCGCCGTCGTCGTCGGCCACAATGATGTCGTTGGGAAATATGGCGATTCCGCCGCAGCCGATGGGCTCCTGCCAGCCCACGAAGGTGAGCCCGGCGACCGAGGCCGGGGCCGCCGCGCCGGCGCACCAGACCGGCAGCCCGGTGGCGATCACGCCGGAGACGTCGCGCATCACCCCGTCGGTGACCAGCGCGGTGACGCCGCGCTTCTTCATGCGCGCCACCAGGATGTCGCCGAAGATGCCGGCGGCGGTGACGCCCATGGCGTCGCCGACCGCGATCACGCCTTCCGGCATGTCCTCGATGGCGGCGCGGGTGGAGCGCGGCGAGGCCCAGGATTCGGGGGTCGCCAAGTCTTCCCGCGCCGGCACGAAGCGCAGCGTGAAGGCCGGCCCGACCACCCGCGCTTTCGCCGTCGGCAGCGGTTTCGGGCCGTGCAGCCAGGCGCGTCGTATGCCCTTTTTCAGCAGCACGGTAGTGATGGTGGCGGTGGAAACGCCGGCAAGGGCGGCGCGGATGTCGGATGCGAGCATGTCAGGCGGGTCCCGTTATGGCCGGGCGGCACCATAGCGGGCGCTGCAGCCGAGGCGAAGCGGGTTCAGGCGGGGGTGAAGCCGAGCCGCTGGTCGCGCCGCCGCAGCAGGTGCACCAAGGGCAGCGAAGCCGCGATCATCAGCGCCTTGCCGACCACCTGGCCGGCGAGGAAATCGAGCGAGCCGAACGCGAGCCACAGGAACACCACGGAATCCACCAACAGGCCGACCGCTCCGGAGGCCGCCACTGCCAACAGCAGTCGGCGGCGTGCGAGCGGGGTGTAGACCGCGAGATCGGCGAATTCGGAAAGCAGGAAGGCCGCGGCCGAGGCCATCACCAGCGCCGGCGGGGCGAGCGCGGCCGACAGCAGGCTGCCGACCAGGATGGCGCCGGCAGAGACCAGAAGTCCCAGCCGGCGCTGCACCAGGTCGCGCAGCACCAGCGCCACCCCGATCATCAGCACGCCGGAAGGCGCCATCAGCCCGGGGGCCACCGGGATCAGGCACGGGCCGCCGGGCACGCAATGTGTTCCGGCATGGCCGATCAGCCAGTTGGCCGCCGGAATGGTGAGGCAGAACAGCGCCAGGAACACCAGTCCCTGCCGGCGTCCTGGCGGAACGCTCAACGATTTCAGCATGGTCGGGGATCTAGCTGGCGGAGAGGGAGGGATTCGAACCCCCGATACGGTTGCCCGTATGCCGCATTTCGAGTGCGGTGCTTTCAACCACTCAGCCACCTCTCCAAGCCAATCGGTCCGCAGCGGGTGTTACGGCCCAATCTAGGGGCCGTGGCGCCGTCGCTACCGCGTGTCGCGCAATTTCGGCTGACGGCGCCTCTGTAGCGCCGCCGCCGGTTGGTCGTCAACGCCGACACGGGCAATCACGACGCCAATCGATGCCGGCCTCAGGATGCCTTTTGCCGCCGTGCTTACGCCGCCTAATACACCGTGACGGTGATCTTCCTCGACGCCACCACGGGCTTGAACGGCTTGTGCTCGGCGTCGCCCAGCACGAGTTGCAGCGTGTGCCGGCCGGGCGGCAGGTCGAGCAGCGTCTCGGTCTGCCCGGCGCCGAAATGCAGGTGGGTCTTGTCGGACGGGATCGGCTCGCCGGGCACGATCGGCTCGGTCGCATCCACCAGCAGGTGATGATGCCCGACATTGGGCGCGGCGTCGCCGGCGCGGGTGACCCCCATGTTGCGCAATCCGAAGCGGGCGCGGAACGCGCCTTTCAGGCGCTGCCCGTCCTGCGGCGAGATGAAATAGCAATAGGCGCCCGCCGGCGCCGCGGTCTGCGCCAGCGCCGCGGCCGGCGTCAATGCGGCGGCCGCCAGCACGGTCCGCCGGGTCAATCCGCTCATCAGGCCCTCCCCTGCTCGTCCGCCCCGACGATGCCGCAGGCGCCGGCAATGTCAACGTGGTTGCGCGGCGCAGGCCCCCACGCCGACGCGTGCGTTGAGGGCATCCGGCGACGGTGCTAGCGTCCGGCACCCTTCCGGGCGGCGCGCCCATGGGCGCCGCCCTACCCCCATCTTCCAAAGAACGAGAACCCATGCAGCAGATGAAGAGCGAAGTGCGCGACGGCATGCAGATCGATTGGGATGCGCCGATCGCGATGGACGACGGCGTGGTGCTGCGCGCCGACGTCTTCCGCCCGGTCGCGGAGGGCCGCTACCCGGTGATCCTGAGCTACGGGCCGTACGCCAAGGGGCTGCACTTCGAGGAGGGCTACAAGAGCGCCTGGGCGCGGCTGGTGAAGAACTTTCCGGAGTTCACCGCGGGCTCGACCAACAAGTACCAGAACTGGGAGCTGGTGGACCCGGAGAAGTGGGTGCCGGACGGCTACATCTGCGTGCGCGTCGATAGCCGCGGCGCCGGCCGTTCGCCCGGCCAGCTGGAAGTGTGGTCGCCGCGCGAGACCCGCGACCTCTACGAATGCATCGAATGGGCCGGCACCCAAGGCTGGAGCAACGGCAAGGTCGGCCTGCACGGCATCTCCTACTATGCCATGAACCAGTGGGACGTGGCGCCGCTGCGGCCGCCGCATCTCGCCGCGCTGTGCATCTGGGAAGGCTCCAACGACTATTACCGCGAGCTCTGCCGGCACGGCGGCATCCTCTCCGACTTCCTCGGCAGCTGGTACGAACGGCAGGTGACCAGCGTGCAGTACGGTGTCGGCGACAACGGCGCCCGCAATCCGGTCACCGGCGACACGGTCGCGGGGCCGGAAACGCTGTCCAAGCAGCAGCTCAAGCAGAACCGCGCCGATGTCGGCGGCGAGGCGGTGCGGCGGCGGCTGATCGACGACTACTACCGGGCCCGCATCCCGGACTTCGAGAAGATCGAGGCGCCGCTGCTTTCCTCCGCCAACTGGGGCGGCCAGGGCCTGCACCCGCGTGGCAATTTCGAGGGCTATCTCGCCGCCGGCTCCAAGCAGAAATGGCTGGAGGTGCACGGCGACACGCACTTCTCGCATTACTACAGCAATTACGGCGTCGACCTGCAGAAGCGCTTCTTCGGCCACTTCCTCAAGGGCGAGGACACCGGGTGGGACAAGCAGCCGCCGGTTTCGCTCAACATCCGCTCGCCGGGAGAGACGTTCGAGCTGCGCGCCGAGAACGAGTGGCCGCTGGCGCGCACGCAGTGGACCAAGTTCTACCTGCAGCCGGACGGGCGCGGGCTCGACCGCGGCGAGCCGGGCGGCGCCACCGCCATCCCGTACCAGACCACCGGCGACGGCGTGCGCTTCCTGTCGACGCCGATGACCGAGCCGCTGGAGATCACCGGCCCGGTGGCGGCGAAACTGTTCGTGTCATCGGACACCACCGACGCCGACCTGTTTGTGGTGCTGAGCGTGTACGATCCGCAGGGCAAGGAGGTGGCGTTCATCGGCTCCAACGATCCGCGCACACCGGTCGGGCTCGGCTGGCTGCGCGCCTCCCACCGCAAGCTCGACCCGCAGCGCAGCAGGCCGTACCGGCCGTATCACACCCACGATGAGGAATCGCCGCTGAACCCCGGCGAGCCGGTGGAATGCGACGTGGAGATCTGGCCGACCTCGGTCGTGGTGCCGCCCGGCTACCGCGTCGGCTTCACAGTGCGCGGCAAGGACTACGAGTATGACGGCACCGACGCCGCCGTGCCGCACGCGGCCTATGCGATGAAGGGCGTCGGCCCGTTCACCCACACCAACCCGCAGGATCGCCCGCCGGACATCTTCGGCGGCACCAACACGCTGCATTTCGCGCCCGGCAAGATGCCGTACGTGCTGCTGCCGGTCATTCCGCCATCGGGGACGAAGTCATGAGCCGCGACGTCATCATCACCTGCGCGATCACCGGCGGCGGCGACACCGTCGGCAAGCATCCGGCGATTCCGGTCACGCCGGAGCAGATCGCGATCTCCGCCATCGACGCCGCCAAGGCCGGGGCCGCGATCGTGCACATCCACGTGCGCGATCCGAAGACCGGCAAGCCCGCGATGGAGGTCGCGCTCTATCGCGAAGTGGTCGAGCGCATCCGCGACAGCGGCATCGACGTGGTGATCAACCTCACCACCGGGCCGGGCGCGCGCTACGTCCCGTCCAACGAAAATCCGGCGACCGGCGGGCCCGGCACCAGCATGGCGTCGCCGGCCGCGCGCGTGCGCCACATCCAGGAACTGCGCCCGGAAATCTGCACGCTCGACCTCGCCACCATGAATTTCGGCGAGCACGTGTTCATGAACACGCCGGCGCACTTGCGCGAGATGGCCCGGCTGATCCGCGAAGCCGGGGTTACCGCCGAGCTGGAAGTGTTCGACACCGGGCACGTCCGGCTGGCGCACCGGCTGATCGAGGAAGGCGCGCTGGCGGCGCCCGCGATGCTGCAGATCTGCCTCGGCATCCCGTACGGCGCGCCGGCGACTCCGGAAGCCATGATGATGATGCACGCCATGCTGCCGCAGCCGTGCGTGTGGGCCGGCTTCGGGATCTCGCGCACCGAGTTCCCGATGGTGGCGCAGGCCGTCATCCTCGGCGGCCACACCCGGGTCGGGCTGGAGGACAACCTCTACATCGAGCAGGGCGTTTTCGCGCCCAGCAACGCCGCGCTGGTGGAGCGCGCCGTGACCATCATCACGGCGCTGGGCGAGCGGGTGGCCTCGCCGGCCGACGCGCGCCGCATTCTCAACCTCTCCGGCGCCACCACGGCGCCGCGCATGCCGGTCACCGGCGCGCAGTCGCAAGCCGCCCCGGCTTGAGGCAGCGAGTAAGGCGTGATCACACCACCGGCGAGGCGCCGCCGTCGACGTTGATGGCCGTGCCGGTGATATAGGCGCCGGCGTCGGAGGCGAGGAAGCAGGCGATGTTGGCGAATTCCTCCGCCTTGCCGGCGCGCCCGAGCGGCACGGTCTTGCCGCGCTCCTGCAGGTAGGCTTCCAGCGTGGTGCCGGCCTTCTCGGCGGCGCGCACCCATTGGTCGCTCTCGATGAAGCCGACCAGGAGCGCGTTCACCAGCACCCCGTGCGGCGCCCCCTCCCCGGCCAGCACCTTCGTGAGCGCGAGCCCGGCGGCGCGCGTGACCGAGGTCGGCGCACTGCCGGCGCGCGGCGCCTTGGCGCCGATGTTGAGCACGTTGATGATGCGGCCCCAGCGGCGCGCCTTCATCTGCGGCCAGGCGAGCCGGGTCAGCCGGATGGCGGCGAACAGCTTCAGGTCGAAGTCCTGCTGCCAGGCTTGGTCGGTTATGCTCTCGAACGGAGCGGTCGCAGAGGCGCCGGCATTGTTGACCACAATGTCGATCCTGCCGAGCGCGCGCGCCACCTCGTCGTAGGCGCGCGCAACGTCATCGGCGTTCGACACGTCCGCGGCGACCGCGACGATGTGGCCGCGCGCTTGCGCCGCGAGGCTCTTTTCCGCCTTCGCCAGCGCCTCGCGCCCGCGCGCCAGGATGGCGACGGACGCTCCCGACCCCGCGAACCGGGTCGCGATCGCGAGGCCGATGCCCTTGCTGCCGCCGGTGACCAGCGCCGTCTTGCCTGCGAGCGTGATTTCCATGACTGATGATCCCCCTCTGACGTGGCCGAATGAGCTCCCGCGCGTTCTGGCCCGCCCGGCAGCGTCCCGCAAGCGGCGGCACAGTTCAACCGGTGAACCGGCGGGTCGCGCACCGCGACCAATGCACGACACCGGGCGCGGGGGCTGCAATGCCGCGCCCATAGCCATTCCAGGAGCGCGCCATGCCCGACGTCGACGATCCGCAACTGGTGAAGATCAAGACCTACGCCACCACCCGCAGCAGCCAGTCGGTCGGCAGCGGCGAATGCTTCGATCTCGCCGATCAGGCGCTCAAGGATGCGGGAGCCAAAAGCGCCGCCGACTACGGCAAGGTGACGCCGACCGCCGACTACAAGTGGGGCCGCAAGATCAACGCGACCGATGCCAAGCCGGGCGATGTCGTGCAGTACAAAGACTACAAGGTGGAGATCAAGGTCACGACCGTGACCACCAACGCGGACGGCAGCTGGGACACGAGCTTCACCACCGAGACGCAGACCCGGCCGCACCACACCGCGGTGGTTTCCACCAAGGGCGCCGACGGGGCCATGACCGTGCTGGAGCAGAACGTCGACGGCGACCGCACCGTGAAGGAGCGCCCGCTGCCGGCGGCGTCCAGCAAAAAGGTCGATGCGTCAAAGTCCGGCACGTCCACGGTGACCGTCACCACCGAGGTGAAGGTCAGCGGCGAGGCCAAGGTCTATCGGCCGGAGAAGAAGTAGCGCCCGGGCGCGTGGTGCGCCCGGAACGACGCGCGGGGAGAGACGCTCACACCGAGACGGTGGCGCGGGTGAAGCTCTCGACATAGTCGGTGAGCGCGTCGGTCGCCTGCGCGGCGCCCTTGCCGTCGCCTTCGGCGATGGCGCGCGCCTGGCTGGCATGCAGCCGCGCACACAATGGCAGGTCGGCGGCCTGCCGGTAATGCATGTACCAGAACCGCCGCGACAGCCCTTGCAGCAGCCGCATCGCGCGCGCGGCGTAATCGTTGTGCGCGGCCTCGATCATCAGCGCGTTGAGCTCGCGGTCGAGCCGCATGAAGGTGATGTCGTCGTTGGTGCGCGCCGCCTCGTCCATGCCGGCCGCGATGCTGCGGAACTGTTCGCGCTGCTCTTCGGTGGCGCGCTCGGCGCCGCTGCGGCTGAGCAGCCGCTCGAGCTCGCGCCGCACTTCCAGCACCAGGAGCTGCGTGCGCGGATTGAGCTCGGAGACCAGAATGCCCTTGCGCGGCAGGATGGTGACCAGCCCCTCCAGCGCCAGCCGCTGCAGCGCCTCGCGGATCGGCGTGCGGCCGATGCCGAGGCGCGCCGACAGGATCTGCTCGGAGAGCACGTCGCCGGGCTTGAGCCGCAGCGTGACGATCAGCTCCTCGATGGCGCGATAGGCCTGCTCGGTCAGCGTTTCCGGCCGCTGCGATGCTGCCGCGCGGCCACCAGCGCGCGACCCGCGCGAACCCGCTGCCGCGGCTTTCTTGGCGCGCGGTGCCGGCGGAGCAGATTTGGCGGCGCGGGGCACCGGGCTACACCTGCCGCCGCTTCTCGACCATGGCGGCGAACTTCTCGTACTCGGCCTCGTTCACGCCGTAGGAGTGATCGTCGTCCGGAAACGTCCCCTCCTTCACCTCCTTGACGTATTGCGAGATGCCGGCGACCGCGACCTCGGTGAGCTTGGCGAAGCGCTTGGTGAACTTCGGCTTGAAGTCGGTGAACACGCCAAGCAGGTCGTGGCACAGCAGGATCTGCCCGTCGGTACCGACGCCGGCACCGATCCCGATAGTCGGGATCGTCAGCTGCTCGGAGATCAGCCTGGCGATCTTCGCCGGCACCGCCTCGAATTCCAGCATGAAGCAGCCGGCGTCCTCGATCGCCAGCGCGTCCTCCAGGATCTTCATGGCGGCGTCGGCGGTGCGGCCCTGGATCTTGAAGCCGCCGAACACCGCGATCGTATGCGGCGTGAGCCCGATATGCGACGCGGTCGGGATGCCGGCGTCCACCAGCGCCTTCAGGATATGGGCCTGCGACTTGCCACCCTGCGGCTTCACGGCGTCGGTCCCCGCCTCCTGCATGAAGCGGGTGGCGTTGGTGAGCCCGCGGTCGACGGTGTTGTAGCTCTGGTACGGCATGCAGCCGAGCACGAACGTGTTGGGCGCGCCGCGGCGGATCGCCTGCGCGTGCATCACCATCATGTCCATGGTGGCCGGGATGGTGCTGGGATGGCC
>DASWSO010000246.1:0-6635 GCA_036402635.1 Xanthobacteraceae bacterium | reverse complement strand
AGAGCCGCTGCTGCTCGCCGCCGGAGAGGACGTTGCTCCAGGGAGCTTCCTCGTCGAGCCGCTCCGCCACGTGATCGAGGCCGACTTCACTCAATGCGGTGCGTAGGGTGTCGTCATTCATTGAATCGACCGGCAGCGGATAGGTGACGGCGCGCCGCAGGGTGCCGAGCGGGATGTAAGGCCGCTGCGGCATCAGGAAGAGCTTGGCGCCGGGACGGATCATCACCTCGCCTTCGCCCCACGGCCACAAGCCGGCGATCGCGCGCACCAGCGTGCTCTTGCCGGTGCCGGACTCGCCGGCGAGCAGCACCTTCTCGCCCAGCTCGACCCGCACGTCGGCGTCGTCGATGACGATGGTGCCGTCGGTGAGCGCGACCGAGAGGCCGCGCAAGCGGATTGCCGCGTCCTTGCCTTCGACCCGCACGATCGATCCGACGGACTTGTCCTGCTCGGTGCGGTCGAGCCCGTCCAGCGACACGATCAGTTGCGACACGCGCCGTGCCGACGCGGTCCAGTCCGCCAGCCGCGGATAATTGTCGACGATCCAGTTGAACGCGTACTGCACCTGGATGAACGCGGCGGCCGCTTGCATCACCTCGCCGAGGCTCATGGTGCCGGCGAGATACTTTGGCGCGCACAGGATGATCGGGATCACCGAGGCGATGATGAAGTTGCCGTGCGAAACGCCGGTGGTGCGCATGTACTGCTTGGCGACGCGTGCCCACACGCCGACCACGTTGCCTATCAGCCGGCGCAGCTCGGTCCGCTCCTCTTCCTCGCCGCCGAGGATCGCGATGCTCTCGCCGTTCTCCCGCAACCGCGTCAGCGCGTAGCGCAGCTCCGCCTCGCTCTGGTTTTTCGCCTCCATCACCGGGATGAACAGGCGCGCGATGATGGTCATGCCGCCGCTGATGATGATGCAGTAGATCACCACCGCGATGACCAGGAACCCGGGGATCGTGATGCTGGTGCCGCCGCGGTCGAGCGTCAGGCTGCCGCCCACCGACCACAACACGCCGATGAACGTCGCCGCGGTCAGCGCCGCGGTCAGGATGCCGGTGGCGAAGTCGACCGGCGCTTCGGTCGCGACCCGCACGTCCTCGGCGATGCGGTATTCCGGGTTCTGGTGCTCGCCGGGAATGAAGTTGAGCTGGTAGTAGCGGCCCTTGGCCAGCCAGCGGTCGATCAGCCGGTCGCTCAGCCACAGCCGCCAGCGCCGCTGCATGCGCATGCGCGCGTAGACGATCGTGATCGCGAACGCGATGCTCAGGACCGCCAGCGGCACGAACAGCATCGCCTGCTGCAGGACGACCGCGCCGTCCTTCTTCTCCAGCGCATCGAAGATCGCGCGGTTCCACACGTTGAGCCGGTACTGCACGATCAGCTGCAGCACGATCAGCACGAGCAGCCCGGCGCCCATCAGCCACGCGACCCTGCGCGTGTCGCCGCTCCAGAACCCGCGCGCGGTCCGCCAGAAATGGCGTGTCAGCGCTTTTCGATGCGCCGGCGGGGGAATCTTGGCGCCGGAATTCTCAAGGCTCATGCGGGGGCTCGGGGCTGATATTCCTACCGCGCGCGGATCGTGCGTCCACATCTTTACGCACGTCCGGACGCATTGACGCCACAGCACGAATAAACGCAGTTAGTGGCAAGTTCGCAGTTGTCCCCGCTCCCCTTCCTTCATGTGATGAGTACTGAACCCGAAATCCTGTTCGCGCGTCGCGGCACCGCTGGCGTAGCGACCCTCAACCGGCCGCAGGCGCTCAACGCCATCACCCACACGATGGTTCGCGCGCTCGCCACCCAGCTCGCGGAGTGGGCGAGGGATCCGGCCGTCAGCCGGGTGCTGGTCACGGCGGCCGGGGAGCGGGCCTTCTCGGCCGGCGGCGACATCCGTGCGCTCTACGAGTTCGGACGCAACGGCCGGCAGGACAGGGCCTTGCAGTTCTGGCGCGACGAATACGCCCTCAACACGCTGATCAAGCGCTATCCGAAGCCGTATGTCGCGCTGATCAACGGCATCGTCATGGGCGGCGGCGTCGGCGTCTCGATCCACGGCTCGCATCGGGTCGCCGGCGAGCGCCTGCAGTTCGCCATGCCGGAAGTCGGGATCGGGTTCTTTCCCGACGTCGGCGCCACCTGGTTTCTTCCGCGCATGCCGGGCGAAAGCGGCACCTATTGCGCGCTCACCGGCGAGCGGCTGAAAGCGGCCGATGCGCTGGCGACCGGTCTGGTCACCCATCATGTGCCAGCGGCGCGCTGGCCCGAGTTGCTCGAGGCGCTCGCCGGCAGTGGTCCGGTCGACGCGGTGCTCAGCGAGTTTGCGCAGCCGTTGCTACCGGGGCCGTTTGCGGCGCGACGGGCCGCGATCGATCGCCTGTTCACCGCCGATGGCCTCGACGATGTCGTCCGCACGCTCGATCGCGAGACCGAGACGCGCGGGCTCGACGCGGGCTTCGCGGGTGCGACGGCGGCCTTGATACGAGCCAAATCGCCCACCAGCCTAAAGATCGCGCTGGCGCAGGTGCGGCGCGGCAAGCACCTGTCGTTCAGCGATTGCATGCGCACCGAGTTCCGCATCGTGAGCCGCATCGTCTACGGTCACGACTTCTATGAAGGGGTGCGTGCCGCCATCATCGACAAGGACCAACAGCCCGCGTGGGATCCTGCCACTCTGGCCGGCGTCGCCGATGCCGAGGTGGAAAGGCATTTCTCGCCGCTGGGCGCCGCGGAGCTCGATCTGCCATGAGCGATCCGATGCGTGCGATGGATCAGACCAGCACCGACGATCCGGCGGCGCTCTGGACCAGCCGCCTGATCCTGTACGTGCGCGTGATGGCGTGCCTGTCGATGCTCAAGGGCATGTATCACTGGTCGGTGATCCTCGGGATCGGCGTCGATCCGAACTTCACCTTCGAGACGGCGCCGATGGCCTGGCGCGCCGCCACGGTGTTCTTCGCGGTGATCGATCTGGTGGCGGCGGTCGGGCTGTGGCTCGCGGCCGCGTGGGGCGGCGTCGTATGGCTGACGGCGGCGATCTCCATGGCGGCGGTCGAAGTCTTGTTTCCGCAGATCTACGGCGGCCACACCTGGGTGGTGGTCGCGGAATTCGCCGCCATCGCGGTTTATCTCGGGCTCGCCGTGATGGCGGGCCGCGAACGGCCCGAGTGAGAGCGAGTGCGCGCCTGACGGAGCGAGGGTGACATGGCGAGGATCGGATTCATCGGTCTCGGCAATATGGGATTGCCGATGGCGCTCAACCTGCTGAAGGCCGGGCACCAGGTCGAGGGCGTCGACGTCAACGGCGCCTTGGTGGAGAAGCTGGTGCAGGCCGGCGGCGCTGCCGCCGGCTCCGTCAAAGTGGCGGCATCCCGCGGCGACGTGGTGATCACCATGCTGCCGGCCGGCCGCCATGTGCGCGAGGTCTATCTCGGTCCTGCCGGGGTGATCGAAAGCGCCAACGCCGGCACGCTGCTGATCGATTCGTCCACCATCGACGTGGAGAGCGCACGCGTGGTCGCGGCTGCGGCGGAGGAGCGCGGATTGCCAATGGTGGACGCGCCGGTTTCCGGCGGCGTCGGCGGCGCGCAGGCGGGAACGCTGACGTTCATGGTCGGCGGCAGCGAGAACGCTTTCGTGCGCGCGCAGCCGATCCTGGCCACGATGGGCAAGACCATCGTTCACGCCGGCGGCTCCGGCAACGGCCAGGCGGCGAAGATCTGCAACAACATGATCCTGGGCGTGTCGATGATCGCGGTGTCGGAAGCTTTCGTGCTGGCGGAGAAGCTCGGCCTCGATGCTCAGAAGCTGTTCGACATTTCGTCGAAGTCGTCGGGCCAGTGCTGGTCGCTGACGAGCTATTGCCCGGTGCCGGGACCGGTGCCGGCGTCGCCGGCGAACCGCGACTACCAGGCCGGCTTCACCGCCGCGATGATGCTGAAGGATCTCAAGCTGGCGCAGGACGCCGCGCAATCCGCCGGCGCGACGACGCCGCTCGGCGCCGAGGCCGCGGAGATTTACGAGAGCTATGCGGCGCAGGGCGAAGGTGCGCGCGATTTTTCCGGCATTATCAACTTCCTGCGCGCACGCTGAGCAGTTGCATAGGAAGGGCGTCTCGCGGCGCTTTGCGCGGGCCGCCGTAGAGTCAACGGCAAGTAACGATTTCCCCTTGTTCTTCCAGTTACTTGCTGTTCACTCTTACAGATAAACCCAATCTTTATTGTAGAATTTAAGCCGATCTTAGATCGTGTCGCCTAGTCTGGCGAGAGTGACGGGGAAGCAGGGCCTCGCACAATAAAAGATCAAAGTTGCAGGAAAGGCGTCATCATGAAGACCGTAGCCCGGGCGGTTGAGCCCGTTGAGCGTCAGGCTCGCTTCGACAACATCCAGCCGCTCTACCTGGAGGCGCTTACCCTGGTGGAGCGGCTGCACCGCCGGCTGCTCGACGTGATCAAGGACGAGTTCGACCGGCGCGGTCGCAACGACATCAATGCCGTTCAGGCGTTGCTGCTGTTCAATATCGGCGACAAGGAATTGACCGCCGGTGAACTGCGCACCCGTGGCTACTATCTCGGCTCCAACGTCTCCTACAATCTGAAGAAGCTGGTCGAGATGGGCTTCCTGGACCACCAGCGCTCGCGGGTCGATCGCCGCTCGGTGCGCATCAAGCTGACCGACAAGGGCCGCGACGTGCGCACCATCGTCGACGAGCTCTACAAGAAGCACGTCCGCACGGTGGAGCAGGTGGGTGGCATCAACGCCGACGAGTTCGCCGGACTGAACAAATCCTTGCAGCGCCTGGAGCGCTTCTGGACCGACCAGATCCTCTACCGGCTCTGAGTTACAGGTGGGAACCGACGTAAAGTCGGCAACTTGCAAGCCCCGGCCTTCGCGCCGGGGCTTTTTTCTTGCCCGCACCGGCTGCGGGCCGTGGCCCTCTCGCTCCCAGAGCCACAAAAACGCCCCGCCGCATGGCTAACCCCTGGTGAAGGGAAGGCTCGCGCTCACGACTCCGCGAGCCAGGGCCGAGCCCGCCCCGGTTGCGTTGTTCGTTAATCATCAGCGTGTTAAGCGCCCTCCGGTTGTGCACCACGGCGCGCCCCAAAATCCTCTGACGCGGTATGCGGATGCAGCCTTCTGACAAGTTTTATCGGCCCAATCGCCGGCATTTCCTCGGTGGCGCGGCGGCGGCGGCGGCCGGTGCCGCGGGCCTCGGCAGCGCCCTGGCGCAGGACCCTCTGCTCGACGCGCTGATGCAGCAGCAGGGCGGCGAAGGCAGCGGCGGCTTCGACGCCGCCTCGCGCACCGTGCAGATGCCGAAATCCTCGCTGCCGACGCTCTCGCCCGCCACCGTGCAGACCACCGAGCAGGCGATCCCGGCCTACGAGGAGATGGTCGCCAAGGGCGGCTGGCCGCATATTCCGCCGACCGACAAGCTGCGGCTCGGGGTCCGGCATCCGAGCGTGGTGCCGATGCGCCAGCGGCTGATGGCCGGCGGCGACCTCGACCTCAGCAGCAGCCTCTCCGACGTTTACGATTCCTACGTGGAACGCGCCGTGCGCCGCTATCAGGCGCGGCACGGCCTGACGGTCGACGGGGTCGCCCGCGAGCAGACCATCGCCACCATGAACATCCCGGCGGCGGCGCGGCTGAACCAGCTGAAGGTGAATGTGGTGCGGCTGCGGGCGCTGGCGAGCGCGCTGTCGCCGCGCTTCGTCATGAGCAACATCCCGGCGGCGCAGATCGAAGCGGTCGAGAACGGGGTCGCGGTGACGCGCCACACGGCCGTGGTCGGCAAGCCGGACCGGGCCTCGCCGGAACTGAACAGCCGCATCGTCGAGATCAACTTCAATCCGTACTGGACCGTGCCGGTCTCGATCGTCCGCAAGGACCTGATCCCGAAGATGCAGGCCGAGCCGGACTACCTGAGCAAGCAGCGCATTCGCGTGCTCGACCCGAAGGGCACCGAGGTCGCCCCGGCGCAGATCAACTGGTATTCCGAGGATGCGGTGAACTACCGCTTCAAGCAGGATCCGGGCGACTTCAATTCGCTCGGCTCGATCCGCATCAACTTCCCGAGCGCGCATGGCGTGTACATGCACGACACGCCGCTGAAGAACCTGTTCGGCGAGGACTTCCGCTTCCATTCGTCCGGCTGCATGCGGGTGCAGAACGTGCGCGAACTGGTGAACTGGCTGCTGATGGAGACGCCCGGCTGGCAGCGCGACGAGATCGAGCGGGTGATCCGCAGCGGCGAGCGCAAGGACGCCAGGATCGTCAAGCCGGTTCCGCTGCACTGGGTCTACGTCACCGCCTGGGCCACCTCGGACGGGGTCGTGCAGTTCCGCGACGACATCTACAACCGCGACGGCGTCGGCGCCTTCGCGCAGCGGGGCTGACGGGCAAAGCGCCCGCCCAGAAACTATATCTTGAGTCTGCGGTGGCGGTGAGGGGCGAGACGTGGCGTCCTGGGCGCCGATGTGCTATTCCGTCCATGCCGCGGCGCTCAGGGCCCGGCACCCGTCCAGCAACGTTTCCGAGGCTTCCCGCATGTCCGATGCAGCCGCCCGTGCCGCCGTGCCCGATACCCTGTTCACGGCGCCGCTGGCGCAAACCGACCCGGAGCTCGCCGAGGC
>DASWSO010000245.1:0-3954 GCA_036402635.1 Xanthobacteraceae bacterium | reverse complement strand
GGGTGGATACCGGCCACCGCCTCCACCTCCAAAGTATCAGCCGCCGCCCTACACGCCGCCCTACGGCTATCCGCCGCCGCCGCCTCCCGGCGGATACCGGCCACCCCCGCCCCCGCCGGGTTACCGGCCACCGCCGCCGCTTCCAGGGTACCGGCCACCTCCACCGCCTCCGGGCGGATATCGGCCGCCGCCTCCACCGCCGGGATATCGCCCGCCGCCCTACACACCGCCTTACGGCTATCCGCCACCGCCACCTCCCGGCGGCTACCATCCGCCGGGCGGATACGTCCCGCCGGGCGGATATTATCCACCGCCGCCAGCGGGTTACACGCCGCCGGGCCGAGACTACCCGCCACCGCCGCCTCCGGACGGCTATCGGCCACCGCCGGGCGGGGACTATCCACCACCGCCGCCGGACGGCACCGTACCGCCGGGTGGGGAAAACCCACCGCCCGACGGCACCGCGCCGCCGGAAGCCTATGTGCCGCCCGGCTATCCACCGCCTTCCGGCTACCGCCCGCCCGGCGGCTATCCGCCGCCTCCGGGTTATCGGCCGCCCGGCTATCCGCCGCCTCCGGTGCCGCCCTATCCGCAGCCGCCCGGCCGGGTGTGCCGGATCATCGGCGGGTTCGGCTACGACAGCTCGGTCGTGCCCTACGGCCAGCGCGGTGCCATCGACGAGCTGGCGCGCGCCATCCTGGCGGCCCGCGCCACCGCGGTCGAGGTCATCGGCCATGCCAGCCCGGAAGGGCCGGCGGACTACAATCTGCGGCTCGGGCAACGGCGCGCCGAGAGCGCGGCCGCGGCGCTGCACGCCGCCCTGGTCCGGCTCGATGCCGGCGCGGCGGCGGCGATCCGCCTGCAGCCATCATCGGTCGGCGAGGATCGCGCCGTCTCGGCCGACGCTGCCGCCAACCGCTGCGTCGAGATCTGCTACCGCGAGACGCCGTCGCCGCGGCCGCCAGGGCCGGGACCGGTGCCGCCGCAGAGCCGGCTGCGCACCCGGTTCGACGTCGCCACCCTGGAAGGGCGGGCGATGCTGCAGCGCTACGAAGAAGCGGTCCGCCGCATGATGGCGGCGGCGGAAGGCGCTCCCAGCAGCTGGCTGTTCCAGTGGTACACCCACGCGGTGCGCGACGACCGCGGCAAGGCGGCGGAGCTCAGACGCATCTACAGCTCGGTCGCGGCGCCCAACCGGGCGCTGGCGGACCAGATGTGGAACACCTGCCAGGCGCACCACCCCGGCAACAACGAGCAGTTCTTCCTGCCGTGGCACCGGATGTATGTCGACTTCTTCGAACGCCTGTGCCGCCGCGTGCTCAACGACGACAGCTTCACGCTGCCGTACTGGAACTACTCCGATCCGGCCTCGGGCGCGCTGCCGCCGGCGTTCCGCGTCAACGGCAGCCCGCTGTTCCGCCGCGACCGCGATCCGGCCGTCAATGCCGGCACGCCGCTCGACCAGAACCACCCGCCGGGCTTCCTCAGCCCGAACCCCGCGCTGGCGCTGCGCACCTACAATCCGCAGGGGGTGGCGCAAGGGTTCAACGACTTCCTCGACGGCGACCTGCACGGCAACGTGCATGTCGCGATCGGCAACCGGCGCGGCATGGGCGCCGTTCCGTGGGCCGCCAACGACCCGATCTTCTGGCTGCACCACAGCAACATCGACCGGCTGTGGGCGAGCTGGAACGCGGCCGGGCGGCAGAACCCGACCGACCCCGGCTGGCTCAACCAGACCTTCACGTTCGCCGACGAGAGCGGCCGGCCGGTCACCGGCACGGTGCGGGACTTCAACACCACCGAAGCGCGCGATTACCGCTACGCCCGGCTGGAGCCGGTGCCGGGAGCCGCGCGCGCAACCGCGGAGGCCGTCATGTCCAGCGACGCCGAACCGGATCCGCGCCCGACGCGGGTCGTCAGCAGTGCGGGCGGCGGAGCCCCGACCGGGATCGCGCTCGGCGCCCATCCGATCCGGGTCAATCTCGGGCCGACGCAGGAATCGGCGGCGCCGTTCTCCGAGCAGATCGAAGCGGTCGGCGACGCCACCCGGCTCTACCTGGTGCTCGGCAATTACCGCGCCGAGGCGCAGCCCGGCATCGTCTATCACGTCTACCTGGACCTGCCGGCCAGTCCGACGGCGCCGCCGCGCGAGGGCCTCTACATCGGCACCATGAACTTCTTCGATGCCGTGCCGCATGGCGGCCATCCGATGGCGGGCGGCAAGACCAAGAGCTTCGACGTCACCGACGTGGTCACCCGGTTGCGGGCGGAGGGCCGGCTGGGAGACGCACCGAGCGTGACGATCGTGCCGGCCGGGCGGCCGGCGTCGGAGGCGCGGCCGGTGATCGGGGAAATCTCGCTGGTCCGCCAGTGAGCGTCGCACGCCGCGGCGCCGGCATCACTGGGTCTTGACGCTGGACGTGCCGGCGCGGCCGGTGCGCGGGGTGACGACGAAGCGGGTCGCGGTCAGCACCGCCTGTCCGAGCAGCGTCGGGATGGCGATGTGGAACATGCCGACGAAGCGGGTGCCGGCGATCGGGACATAGCCGATCTCGGTCTCGCGGCTGTCACGCAGGTAGCGCACGGCGTAGCGCCTGGGGTCATGGCCGGCGATCGGGTTGTAGGCGACCGCGCACACCACCATCGGCCCGGCATAGCCGCGCTCCGCCTTCACCACCTCCATGCGCTTGAAGGAGAGCGCGAGGTCGAAGCGCTGGCGGCCGTCGAACACCGGGACGGTGCGCTGGCAGACTTCCGGGCCGAGCCCGCCGACACCGGCGGCCGGCACGATGCCGGCGCTGATCGGGTCGATCACGCCCTTCTTGTGCGCCTCGGTGAGCGGCGTGCGCTCCGGGTCCGGCGTCAGCGGCGGCTGGATCGCGACGTCCTTCACGTTGTTGGCCGCCATCGTCATCTTGACGTCGTCGACCCGCGAGCGCGTCCGCACCGTCACGGCGTAGCTCGCCGGGATCACCTTGCCGCCCTGCAGCGTGCCGCGCACCGCCGCGGCCCCCTCGCCGTCCGCCAGCACCCGCAGCAGGCCGGAGACCTGCGCGCTCGCCGCCATGGCGTAGCGGTCGTCGGCGATGTCGACCACCCAGGAACCGCCGCCGAACGGCAGCCCGGCGAGGCTCGCCCGGTAATGCGCCTCCAGCTTGCCGTCGGCCGCCGCCGGCGACGCCGCGCCCAGCCAGGCGAGCGCCGCCGCCAGCGCAGCGACCGGGAATGCTCGGGATCGGGTGGCGATGGACATGCAGGCGGCGGGGCCCCAGACCGCGAAATCGACCGCGAACTCGACCGCGAACTCGCAGTCTCGCTCTTCGTCGGCGAATACGTCGTTTATAAGATGTGGTGCGGCTGCGCGCACGCTGCGAGAGCGGAGGCCGCGACTTGAACCGGCTCTCCGAAAGGGCTAAGCACCCGCGTCCAACCGGCGGGCCTCCGCCATCCATTTCCAGGGTAGTCGAGACACATGGCGCGCAAGAAGATCGCGCTGATCGGCGCAGGCCAGATCGGCGGAACGCTGGCTCACCTGATCGGCCTCAAGGAGCTCGGCGACGTCGTCATGACCGACGTCATGGAGGGCATCCCGCAAGGCAAGTCCCTCGACATCGCCGAGAGTTCGCCGGTCAGCCGCTTCGACGCCCGCTTCACCGGCGCCAATTCGTACGAGGCGATCGAGGGCGCCGACGTGTGCATCGTCACCGCCGGCTTTCCGCGCAAGCCCGGCATGAGCCGCGACGATCTTTTGGCCAAGAACCTGCAGGTGATGGAGCAGGTCGGCGCCGGCATCTCGAAATACGCGCCGAACGCATTCGTGATCTGCATCACCAACCCGCTCGACGCGATGGTGTGGGCGCTGCAGAAGACCAGCGGGCTCAACCGCCACATGGTGGTCGGGATGGCGGGCGTGCTCGACTCGGCGCGCTTCCGCTATTTCCTGGCCGAAGA
>DASWSO010000244.1:0-2473 GCA_036402635.1 Xanthobacteraceae bacterium | reverse complement strand
GTTCAAGGAAGCGGCCAATCTGCCGTTCGATGCGGGCGCCGCCAAGGGCTCGGTTGCGGCGCAGATCTCCGCCGGCATGCCGCTCGGCAAGACCTTCAGCCGCGAGGCCGTGACCTACGCGATCGAGGCGGATATCACCGGCTTCGCGGCCGAGCGCTTCGTGCGCGGCTACAAGGCGGAAGCCGCATCCATGCGGGTGAGCGCCACGCAGAACCTGCTGCAGGTCAAGGGCGACATGAAGATCGCCGGAACCGCGACGGCGGTGGAATATCGCAAGGCGCGCAACGATCCGGAAGCGGAGCTGCGGGTGCAGTCCACGCTCGACGACGCGGCCCGCGGGCGGCTCGGCTTCGACGTCGGCAACGCGCTCGGCGGCCCGGTGGCGGTGAAGCTCAGCGGGCGGATGCGGTCGCTCGACAAGGACGGTTCGCGGCTGTTGGTGGAGGCCGACCTCACCCAGGCCAAGGTGCTCGATCTGCTGCCCGGCTGGGTCAAGCCGGCCGGAAAGGCGGCCCGCTCCTCCTTCACGGTGGTCGACCGCGGGCCAACGACGCGGCTGGAGGATTTCGTCATCGAGGGCTCCGGCGCAGCGGTGCGCGGCGCGATCGAGATCGATGCGCAGGGCGACATCGTGCAGGCCGAGTTCCCCACCTTCACCTTGTCGGACGGCGACAAGGCCACCCTGAAGGCGGAGCGCGCGACCGACGGCACCCTGAAGGTGACGCTGCGCGGCGACGTCTATGACGGCCGCGGGCTGTTCAAGACCGCGGTCGCCGGCCAGAAGCCGGACCAGAAGGCGAAGCGTCCGCAGGACATGGACATCGACCTCAAGCTTGGCACCATCACGGGCCACCACGGCGAGGCGCTGCGCGCCGTCGAGCTGCGGATGTCGCGGCGGGCGGGCCAGGTGAAGTCCTTCACGTTGACTGGCAAGCTCGGCGCGGAGGGCTACGTCACCGGCGACCTCCGCGGCCGCGGCGGCAATGCGCGGCAGGTGATCTACGTCGAATCCAACGATGCCGGCGCGCTGTTCCGCCTGACCGATACTTACGCCCGCCTCGTCGGGGGTTGGATGTCGGTGGCGATGGACCCGCCGAACGCCGACAACGCGCCGCAGGACGGGCTGCTCAACATCCGCGACTTCTCGGTGCGCGGCGAATCCGCGCTCGACCGGGTCGCCACCACCAACCAGAGCACAGACGGCAACGAGCGCGGCGCTGCCCGCGCCTACGGCAACAACTACGACGGCGTGAGCTTCTCGCGCATGCGCGTCGAATTCACCAAGTCCCCCGGCAAGTTCGCGATCCGCGACGGCGTGGTCTGGGGCCCGATGCTCGGCGCCACATTGGACGGCAGCCTCGACTACTTCCGCGACGAGGTCAGGCTGCGCGGGACGCTGGTGCCGGCCTACGGCATCAACAACATGTTCAGCCGCCTGCCGGTGATCGGCATGCTGCTCGGCGGCGGCGTCAACGAAGGCCTGCTCGGCATCACCTATCAGGTGGTCGGATCGACTGCCTCGCCGACGCTGCAGGTCAACCCGATGTCGGTGGTGGCGCCCGGCTTCCTGCGCAAGATCTTCGAGTTCCGCGGCGGCGAAGAACGCCCGCCGGAGCGCACCGGGCAGGCCCCGCTGTCGCCTTCGCCGCGCTAGGCAGGGTAATGGAAACTACAGCGTGATCTTCGCGTCGGTGATCCACTTGCGCTGGGTGTCGATGTCCTTCTTCACGAAGGCCTCGAACTCCGCCGCGCTCATCGGCATCGGGTCGGCACCGATCCGCGCTTGATAGTCCCGGGTCGCGGGCGAGGTCATCACCTTGGTCACCGCCGCGTTCATCTTCTCGACGATGTCTTTCGGCGTGGCGGCCGCCGCCATCAGGCCGAGCCAGATCGGTCCGTCGAAGCCCGGCAGCGTCTCCGCCACCGCCGGCAGCTCCGGCAGCATCGGCGAACGCTTCGGCCCGGTGGTGGCGAGCCCGCGCACCTGGCCGGCGCGGATCTGCTCGCTCATCGTCGGGATCGCATCGAACATGTACTGCACGGTGCCGGCGACGATGGCGTTGCGGGCCTGGTCGCTGCCGCGGAACGGCACGTGCTGCACCTGGATGCCCGCCATGGCGCGGAATATCTCGCCGACGATGTGATACGGCGTGCCGGGGCCCGAGGAGGCGTAGTTGAGCTTGCCCGGATCGGCCTTGGCGAGCGCGATCAGTTCCGGCAGCGTGTTCGCCGGCACCGACGGGTGCACCACCAGCACGTTATAGGCGATGTTGACGGCGGCGACCGGCGCGAGGTCGCGCAGCAGCACATACGGACGGTTCGGCAGCAGCGTCTCGTTGGCCGTATGCGTGTTGGACATCATCAGGAACGTGTAGCCGTCGGGCTCCGACTTCGCGACGGCGTCGGTACCGATGATGGCGCCGGCGCCGGGGCGGTTCTCCACCACCACGGTCTGGTTCAGCGCCTGCCGCAG
>DASWSO010000243.1:0-1929 GCA_036402635.1 Xanthobacteraceae bacterium | reverse complement strand
CGGCGCTGGAATCGCTGACGCGGCCCTGCTCGGTCGACCTGCACACCGACTCGCAGTACCTGCGCCACGGCATCACCCAATGGATCCACGGCTGGAAACGCAACGGCTGGCGCACCGCCGACAAGAAGCCAGTGAAGAACGTCGAACTGTGGCAGCGGCTCGAAGCCGCGCTCGAGCGGCATCAGGTGCGCTGGCACTGGGTGCGCGGCCATGCCGGCCATGAGCTCAACGAGCGCGCCGACGTGCTCGCGCGCGGTGGCATCGCGGCGCTCCGCGCCGAGCTGCACTCCCGCAAGGCATGACCGCATGCCGCGCATGGCCGCGAGCCGTAGATGGCGATCGCCTTCCATAGCCTGAAGGTCGCCGACGTCCGCCGCGAGACGCCCGCGGCGGTATCGATCGCGTTCGCGGTGCCGCCGGAGCTCGCCGATGACTACCGCTTCGTACCCGGCCAGCACCTGACGCTGCGCACCATGCTGGACGGCGCCGAGTGCCGGCGCTCCTACTCGATCTGCTGCGGGCTCGACGACGGCGAGCTGCGCATCGCCGTCAAGCAGGTGGAGGGCGGCGCCTTCTCGGTGTTCGCCAACACGGCGCTGAAGCGCGGCGACGCGGTCGACGTGATGACGCCGCAGGGCCGCTTCGGCCTGCTGCCCGATGCGGCGTCGGCGCGCCGCTATCTCGCGGTCGCCGCCGGCTCCGGCATCACGCCGGTGATGTCGATCGTGAAGACCGTGTTGGCGCGCGAGCCGCACGGCGAGGTCGTGCTGATCTACGGCAACCGCACGGCGCAGAGCATCATCTTCAAGGATGCGCTGGAGGACCTGAAGGACCGGTACCTCAGCCGGCTGGTGATCCATCATGTGCTCTCGCGCGAGGCGCAGGAGGTGCCGCTGCTCTCCGGCCGCATCGACGGCGACAAGCTGGCGGCGCTGTTGCGGGCGACCGGCCCGGCGGCGGATTTCGATCATGCCTTCCTGTGCGGGCCGGGCGCGCTGATCGCGGAGGGGAGGGGCGCGCTGGAGCGGCTCGGCCTTCCGCCCGAGCGCATCCACGTCGAGTATTTCTCCACCGACGGCATGCCGGTGGAACCGCGCGCGGCGCGCCGCGGCGACGCGGCCGATGCGGAAGCGCCGGTCGCGGTCGCCGCAATCACGCTGCAAGGGGTGCGGCAGGAGATCCCGATGCTCGCTGGCGAGACCATCGTGGACGCCGGCCTGCGTGCCGGGCTGGAGATGCCGTATTCATGCCGCGGCGGCATGTGCTGCACCTGCCGCGCCAGGCTCACCGAGGGGGAGATCCGGATGGACCTCAACTACTCGCTGGAACCGTGGGAGACCGCCGCCGGCTTCGTGCTCACCTGCCAGTCGCACCCGCTGACCCCGCGGGTCGCCGTCGACTACGACGCGGTGTGAGTGCGCCTGAGCACCCGAAGAGCAGGAAGGGGTATATGTCGATTGAGCCGAGCAATAGTGCCGGCTCGTCCGATCCGGGTGTCAATCGTCCGCATAGCTTCCGTGTGGTCGCGCAGAACCGCCGCCGGGAGTTGTTCAATGCCTTCGACCTTCGATCGGGACAGGGGTATCGCTCACTCGGACGAGAGCGCGGTCGCATCGCGGCTGACGGTACGCGAACGCCAGGTGCTGGGCTGGGCCGCCGCCGGCAAGTCATCCTGGGAGACCGGCATGATCCTCGGCATAGGCAAGCGGACGGTCGACGAGCATGCGCAGACCGCGATGCGTAAGCTCGGAGCGGTTACGCGCATCCAGGCGGTTGCGATAGCGATCCGCACCGGCGAGCTCACGGAATCCGGCGAGAACGCCTCGGTCTTGCAGCCTCCGCCGACAACAAAGCCGGAGAATCCGTACGAGCTGGCGGTCAAGCAGCTCATCCGGCAAAAGGCGGCTGCCAGAAGGTCGGCGCGCCGGG
>DASWSO010000242.1:0-3084 GCA_036402635.1 Xanthobacteraceae bacterium | reverse complement strand
GCGCTGTACAACGAGCTCGCCCGCTTCAAGCAGGCGGAGATCGTCTGGTGCCAGGAAGAGCACCGCAACATGGGTGCGTGGTTCTTCGTCGAGCCGTTCATCGAATGGGTGCTCAACCAGTTGCAGGCGAAGTCGCGCCGGGCGCGCTATGTCGGGCGGCCGGCGGCGGCGGCGACCGCGACCGGGCTGATGGCGAAGCACCTCGCGCAGCTCAAGGCGATGCTCGACGAGGCGCTGGGGTAGAGCTACAGAATTCGTCATGCGCGGACTTGACCCGCGCATCCGCGTCTTACCTTCGGTGGCATGAGACCCAAGTCGTGGATGGCCGGGACCAGCCCGGCCATGACGCGCAAAGAGGACCTAATGGCTGAAATCCGTGTTCCGACGCTCGGCGAGTCCGTCACCGAGGCGACCATCGGCAAGTGGTTCAAGCAACCGGGCGAGCCGGTGGCGGCCGACGAGCCGCTGGTGGAGCTGGAAACCGACAAGGTGACCATCGAGGTGCCGGCCCCGGCCGCCGGCGTGCTCGAAGAGGTTGCCGCCAAGGACGGCGAGACGGTCGCGGTCGGCGCGCTGTTGGGCAGGATCCGCGAAGGCGCCGGCGCGCCGGCGAAAGCCGCAGCCGCCAAGCCGGCCGCCGCTGCGGCAGCGCAGAAGCCGGCCGATACCGCCAAGGCGGCGCCAGCCAAGCCGGCCGAGACAAAACCTGTGGCATCCGACACGCAGGCACCGTCAGTGCGGCGGCTCGGCGCCGAGAGCGGGGTCGATGCCTCGACCGTGCCGGGCTCCGGCAAGGACGGCCGCGTCACCAAGGGCGACATGCTGGCCGCGATCGAGCGCGCCGCCGCGCAGCCGACGCCGGTGGCCCAGCCGGCCGCCCCGATGCACGTGCGCGCCCCCTCCCCGGCCGACGACGCGGCGCGCGAGGAGCGTGTGCGCATGAGCCGGCTGCGGCAGACCATCGCCAAGCGGCTGAAGGACGCGCAGAACACCGCCGCCATGCTGACGACCTTCAACGAGGTCGACATGACCGCCGTGATGGCGCTGCGCAATCAGTACAAGGAGCTGTTCGAGAAGAAGCACGGCGTGAAGCTCGGCTTCATGGGCCTGTTCGTGCGCGCCTGCGTGCAGGCGCTGAAGGACATCCCCGCCGTCAACGCCGAGATCGACGGCACCGACCTGATCTACAAGAACTACTATCATATCGGCGTCGCGGTCGGCACCGAGAAGGGGCTGGTGGTGCCGGTGGTGCGCGACTGCGACCGCAAGTCGCTCGCCGAGATCGAGAAGGAGATCGCCGATTTCGGCCGCCGCGCCCGCGACGGCGCGCTCAAGATCGAGGAGCTGCAGGGCGGCACCTTCACGATCTCCAACGGCGGCGTCTACGGCTCGCTGATGTCGACGCCGATCCTCAATGCGCCACAGTCCGGCATTCTGGGCATGCACAAGATCCAGGAGCGGCCGGTGGTGATCGGCGGCAAGATCGAGCCGCGCCCGATGATGTACCTGGCGCTCTCCTACGACCACCGCGTCGTCGACGGCCGCGAGGCGGTGACGTTCCTGGTGCGGGTGAAGGAGCTCCTGGAGGACCCGAGCCGGCTGGTGCTGGATTTGTGATGGGATGACGCCGTGGCGGACAACGTCGATCTTCAGTTTCTTGGCGAACAGATGCGGCAGATGCAGTCCTCGCGCTCAATTGCGACTACCGCGTTGTCGACGGCCGCGAGGACGGAGAATCTGTCGCGGACGGGCAGGCATGAAGCGGGTGGAGAAGACTAAAACATGTTGGCCGTCATCAACGCCGCCATGCGGATTCCAAAATGCTTAATCATCGCTGCCGCCGCGGTGCTCGCCGTCATGTCGGTTGCAACTTACGCCTACGCTTTTCCCGGGGCACCCGCGTGCTTGCTGGTGGGATCAGTTGACCTGCACCGGCTTCCCGATGGGTCGCTAACCGATGCCAAGGCCGAGGATGATCGCGCCCGTTACGTGCAACTCGCGAGTGACGCGCGTGCCCGTATCGAGGCGATGTTTGGCACACCTCAGGCAAGGCCAATAGTCGTCTATTTCAACGATCCCCACGGCCTTGGCCCGTTCAAGCTCAATAGCTATGGGAGCGCCCACTTCATCGGAACCCGGGCGTGCGTCATGGTCGGCCCGAACGGGCAGAACGTCGATGTTGTCGCGCACGAGCTGATGCACGCCGAAATCCATCATCGTGTCGGCTACTGGCGAAGGTTCTGGTCGGTACCGGCGTGGTTCGATGAGGGGCTCGCCATGCAGGTCGACTTCCGGACACGCTACGCGCTGGGCCCCGAAGACCTTTCCCGCGCAGGCTATGTCAGAGAGTTCGAAACGTTCCGTGCGTTTTTCAATGGCGACGAGCCCACCCAGGTACGGAACTATGCTGCCGCCAAGGCGGTCGTCTCCGCATGGATCGCGGAGGTCGGCGCAGCATCTCTGTATGCGAGGCTTGGCCGTCTCAGAGCGGGCGAACCACTCTCCGCGGCGTTATCGAAATGAAAGCGAAGGAATTGTTTGCCTCACACCTGAATGCGAAATTCGCAAAACATGGAGCGATGATTTCTGATTTTTGGCAAGGCGGGCGTCCTGCGGCGCCCGATGATGTACCTGGCGCTCTCCTACGACCACCGCATCGTCGACGGCCGCGAGGCGGTGACGTTCCTAGTGCGGGCGAAGGAGCTCTTGGAAGACCCGAGCCGGCTGGTGCTGGATTTGTGATGGGGTGACGCCGTGGCGGACAACGTCGATCTTCAGTTTTCGCGTCTCGATGCCAAGCTGGACGGGGTGGACGTCAGGGTGGAGGCGTTTCGCGAGACCGTGACCGGTCGCTTCGACCAGACTGTCGAGCTTCTTAAAGCCAGTGTCCGGACGTTGCGAGAAGACATCCAATCGTTGCGAAAAGGCTGATCGGTTGGGTCTCGCCGTGCATGGGACCGAGCGGCGCATCGAGGCCGAGCGACTTCTTATATGTGACCCCAAGGCGCGGATGCCCGGCACAAGGCCGGGCATGACGCCGAGCAGGTATTGGACATGACCTACGATCTCGTCGTCATCGGCACC
>DASWSO010000241.1:0-8320 GCA_036402635.1 Xanthobacteraceae bacterium | reverse complement strand
ACCTGGCCGCGGTCGACGGTGAGGTCGAGCCCGTTGAGGATCTTCTTGCCGTCGATCTCGACGTGCAGGTCTTTGACTTGAAGCAGCGGCATCGCAGAACTCTTCCTTTATTCCTGATCCTGAGGAGCGCTGCAGGCGCGTCTCGAAGGATGCAGGCCTCGGTAATGGGACATCCCTTCCAGACGCCGCGACGCGGCCTCCTCGGGATGAGGTTCCTGGGCTATCCGACCGAGCCCTCGAGGCTGATCGAGATCAGCTTCTGGGCCTCGACGGCGAACTCCATCGGCAGCTGCTGCAGCACGTCCTTGACGAAGCCGTTGACGACGAGCGCGGTCGCTTCCTCGGCCGTCATGCCGCGCTGCCGGCAGTAGAACAGCATGTCCTCGGAGATCTTCGAGGTGGTGGCCTCGTGCTCGAACACGGCGGAGGAATTCTTCGCCTCGATGTACGGCACCGTATGGGCGCCGCACTGGTCGCCGATCAGCAGCGAGTCGCAGTTGGTGAAGTTGCGCGCGCTCGACGCCTTGCGGTGCGCCGAGACCAGGCCGCGATAGGTGTTCTGCGACTTCCCCGCCGCGATCCCCTGGGAGATGATGCGGCTGGTGGTGTTCTTGCCGAGATGCAGCATCTTAGTGCCGCTATCGACCTGCTGCATGCCGTTGGAGATCGCGATCGAGTAGAACTCGCCGCGCGAATTGTCGCCGCGCAGGATGCAGCTCGGATATTTCCAGGTGATGGCCGAGCCGGTCTCCACCTGCGTCCAGGAGATCTTCGAGTTCTTGCCGCGGCAGTCGCCGCGCTTGGTCACGAAGTTGAAAATGCCGCCCTTGCCTTCGGCGTCGCCCGGATACCAGTTCTGCACGGTCGAGTACTTGATCTCGGCGTCGTCGAGCGCGATCAGCTCGACCACCGCGGCATGCAGCTGGTTCTCGTCGCGCATCGGCGCGGTGCAGCCTTCCAGGTAGCTGACGTAGGAGCCCTTGTCGGCGATGATCAGCGTGCGCTCGAACTGGCCGGTGTTCTTCTCGTTGATGCGGAAATAAGTCGACAGCTCCATCGGGCAGCGCACGCCCGGCGGGATGTAGACGAACGAGCCGTCGGAAAAGACCGCGGAGTTGAGGGTCGCGAAGAAGTTGTCGGTCACCGGCACCACCGTGCCGATGTACTGGCGAACCAGGTCCGGGTGCTCGCGCAGCGCCTCCGAGATCGGCATGAAGATCACGCCGGCCCTCTTCAGCTCCGCCTGGAACGTGGTCGCAACCGAGACGGAATCGAACACCGCGTCGACCGCGACGCGCCGCTCGCCCTCCGGCCGCACCACGCCGGCGAGGATTTCCTGCTCACGCAGCGGGATGCCGAGCTTCTCGTAGGTGCGCAGGATCGCCGGATCGACCTCGTCGAGGGAGGCGAGCGCGTCCCGCTTCGGGGCGGAATAGTAGTAGAGGTCCTGGTAGTCGATCGGGGCGTAGTCGGCGCGCGCCCAGTGCGGCTCGCGCATGGTCAGCCAGCGCCGATAAGCGTCCAGCCGCCAGTTCAGCATCCATTCCGGCTCGTCCTTCTTCGCCGAGATGAACCGAACCGTCTCTTCGTCCAGGCCTTTTGGCGCCTTGTCGGACTCGATGTCGGTGACGAAGCCGTATTTGTATTGATCAACGTCGATGCGGCGGACCTGCTCGACGGTCTCTTGAACTGCGGGCATTCACTTCCCTCCACAGCGGTTTCAAGGACCGCGGGTTGGATGACACTCGTATGGTGGTTCGCTGGTGTTCGGGGTTCCGAATACCTCGTTTTTTTAGGCTCTCAGGCGGCCATGACGTGCTGACCCTTAAGTAGTGACTCGACCTGCCTTCTCCAAGCCTGGAGGAAGCGATCGATGTCGGCTGCGGTACTGCCGTAGCCGGTGCTGATGCGGATGGCGCCGCGCGCCAGTTCGGGCGCAACGCCCATGGCGGCGAGCACGTGCGAGGGCGCTACTTTGCCGGAGGAGCAGGCCGAGCCGGAGGAGACGGCGATGCCGGCGAGATCGAGCGCGATCAGCGCGGTCTCGGCCTTGATCCCGGCCAACGCAAACAGCGTGGTGTTCGGCACCCGCGCCGCGTCGGCACCGAAGATCACCGTCTCCGGCGCGATCGCCCGCAATCCCGCTTCCAGCCGGTCGCGCAAGCCCGACAGATGCACGATCTCTGCGGCCACCTGGGCGCGAAGCTCGGCAGCAGCAGCGCCGAAACCGGCGATGGCGGCGACGTTCTCGGTGCCGGCGCGCAGGCCGCGCTCCTGCCCGCCGCCCTTCAGCAGCGGGTCGGGGAAATGCAGGCTCTGGTCGCGCCGCAGCAGCGCGCCGACGCCCTGCGGTCCGCCGATCTTGTGCGCCGACAGGGTCATGAGATCGGCGCCGAGCGCGGTGATGTCGACTGCCATGCGGCCAGCCGCCTGGACGGCGTCGACGTGCAGGATTCCGCCGGCCGCATGCACGATCTCGGCGGCGGCGCGGACCGGCTGCAGCACGCCGGTCTCATTATTGGCGAGCATGATCGAGACCAAAGGCCGCACGGCGCCGCTGAGCTGCGCCTGCAGGTCCCCGAGGTCGAGCGCGCCGGAGGCGCTGACCGCGATCCGGCTCACCGCCTCGGCGGCAAAACGCCCGCCGCAGCCGACCGAGGGGTGCTCGATCGCGCTGACCAGCAACCGATCCCGGGGCGCCCGCTCCGGCCCGACCTGCAGATGCGGCGTGAGCGCCAGCATGTTGGCCTCAGTGCCGCCCGAGGTGAACACCACGTTGCCGGGCTCGGCGCCGACCAGCGCCGCGACACTCTGGCGCGCCGATTCGATCAGCCGGCGCGCCGTGCGGCCCTCGCCATGGACAGACGACGGATTACCGGTCCCCTCGAGCGCCCGCGCCAGCGCAGCGCGCGCCGCCGGCCGCAGCGGGGCGGTCGCGTTCCAGTCGAGGTAGCTGCGATCCATCGGCGTCAGGAACCCTCACGGGGCTTGCATTTCGCCCCCCGTACCGTGCTAAAAGTGGTTTCCGCCCGCCGGCCGGCTCATCGCACCGAGCGCGGGCAGAGGGAATTTAGAATTATTCTAAGTTCTAGGTGCACACGCCACTCCAGTCAAGCGCATGCAGTACGGTCGAGCCGGCGGCTTGGCCGTCACGGCATTTTGAGGTGTTAGAGGATGCCTGAGGTTATTTTCACCGGCCCGGCGGGCCGCATCGAGGGGCGCTACCATCCGGCGCGCCAGAAGAGCAGCCCGCTCGCGATCATTCTGCATCCGCACCCGCAGTTCGGCGGGACGATGAACCACCAGATCATCTACCAGTTGTACTATGCGTTCGCGCACCGCAACTTCGCCGTGCTGCGCTTCAACTTCCGTGGCGTCGGCCGCAGCCAGGGCTCATTCGATCACGGAACCGGCGAGCTTTCGGATGCCGCCGCCGCGCTCGATTGGGCGCAGACCATCAACACCGAGGCGCGGTCGTGCTGGATCGCCGGCTTCGCGTTCGGCGCCTGGATCGGCATGCAGCTGCTGATGCGCCGGCCGGAGATCGAGGGCTTCATCTCGGTCACACCGCCGGCCAACCTGTATGACTTCTCGTTCCTCGCCCCCTGCCCGTCTTCCGGACTGATCGTGCACGGCGACAAGGACGCGGTGGTGCCGGCCAAGGACGTGAACACGCTGGTGGAGAAGCTGAAGACGCAGAAAGGGATCGTGATCGAGCAGAAGGTGATCCCCGGCGCCAATCACTTCTTCGACGGCAAGATCGAGACCCTGATGCAGACCTGCACCGGCTATCTCGACCGCCGCCTGGTGTCCAACCGCAAGACCAGCGCAGCCTGACGCTTCAGGCGCTGGCCTGCATGCGCGGCGGGTTCGGGTGGGCGTAGACGCCGCCGGTCAGCGGCTGCGGCGCACCCGTCGTCCCCGGGAAACTCAGCGGCAGCCCGTTGAGGCTGCGGACCGCCAGGAACGCGAACGCCTGCGCTTCGAGCCACTCCACCGACCAGCCGACCGCTTCGGCGGATTCGACCGAGGCCGGTGCCAGCCGCTCGCGCAGCATCCGCATCATCGTGGGATTGCGGGCGCCGCCGCCGGCGATGATCCAGGATTGCGGCGGCTGCGGCAGGTGCCGCACCACCCGCGCCACGGCAGCGGCCGTAAGCGCGGTCAGCGTGGCGGCTCCGTCGGGCGTGGACAGGCTGCCCAGATCCACCGCGAAATCGTTTCGGTCCAACGATTTCGGACACGGCTTTGAGAAAAAAGGTCCGCTCAGGACGCGGTCCACGAGCTGTTCGTCGACCCGGCCGAGGCCGGCATTGACGCCGAGCGGGTCGAACGGCGTGCCGGTCCGCTCCAGCATGAAGTCGTCGAGCAGCGCATTGCCGGGTCCGGTATCGCAGGCGAACGGCTCGTCGGAGCCGTTCAGCACCGTCACGTTGGCGACCCCGCCGACATTGAGCACCGCGATCGGCCGCGGCCGGTCGAGGTCGCGCGCAAGCGCCTGATGAAAGATCGGGACCAGCGGGGCGCCCTGCCCTCCGGCCGCCAGATCGGCGGCGCGGAAATCGTAGACCACCGGGATGCCGAGCCGGTCGGCGAGCGCGGCGCCGTCGCCGAGCTGCACCGTGATCTTGAGATTCGGCCGGTGCAGCACGGTCTGGCCGTGAAAGCCCACCACCGCAACGCTATCGCGCGGGATACGGAACTCGCGCAGGAAGCCGTCGACCGCATTGGCGTGCGCCTGCGTCACCAGGGCTTCCGCCTTCGCCAGCATGCCGGGTCGGGCGCGGCGTTCTTCGATGGCGGTGGCGTCCGCGAGCGCCTGCCGCAAGGTGGCGCGCTCGGCCGGGCTGTAGGCGCGATACGACGTCGGACCGAACGCAGCGATGCGCTCGCCGTCGGTGTCGAGCAACGCGACGTCAACTCCATCGAGCGACGTGCCGCTCATCAAGCCGATGGCCCGTAGCGCCCCCATGCCCCCGCCCGCTCCTTTGAAATGGGCCATGCAACTGATACACCACCGGCCCGGAACCCGCGAGGGTGTGGCAAATAAGTGAAAAAATAACTGCGATGAGTGACTTCGAATCCTCATTCCTGAAAGTGCTGGCCGAGCGCGGCTATATCCACCAGGTCTCCGACACCGCCGGGCTGGATGCGGCCGCGCGCGAGGGCCGGCTGGTCGCCTATGTCGGCTACGACTGCACGGCGCCCTCGCTGCACATCGGGCACCTGCTCTCGATCATGATGCTGTATTGGCTGCAGCAGACCGGCGGCAAGCCGATCGCGCTGATGGGCGGCGGCACCACGCGGGTGGGCGACCCGTCCGGCAAGGACGAGAGCCGCCGCATCCTCAGCTACGAGCAGATCGAGGCCAACAAAGAGTCGATCCGCGGCACCTTCGCGCGCTTCCTGCGCTTCGGCGAGGGCCGCTCCGACGCCATCATGGTCGACAATGCCGAATGGCTGGCGAGCCTCAACTACATCGACTTCCTGCGCGACGTCGGCCGGCATTTCTCGATCAACCGCATGCTCAGCTTCGATTCGGTGAAGCTGCGGCTCGAGCGCCAGCAGGAGCTCTCCTTCCTCGAATTCAATTACATGATCCTGCAGTCCTACGACTTCGTGGAGCTGAACCGCCGCTACGGTTGCATCCTGCAGATGGGCGGCTCCGACCAGTGGGGAAACATCGTCTCCGGCATCGACCTCGGGCGCCGGCTCGGCACGCCGCAGCTCTACGCGCTCACCTGCCCGCTGATCACGATGGCGTCCGGCGCCAAGATGGGCAAGACCGCCGCCGGCGCGGTCTGGCTCAATCCGGAGCTGCTGAGCCCCTACGAATACTGGCAGTTCTGGCGCAACACCGAGGATGCCGACGTCGGCCGCTTCCTCAAGCTGTTCACCACCCTGCCGCTCGACGAGATCGCGCGGCTGACCTCGCTCGGCGGCGCCGAGATCAACGAGGCCAAGAAGGTGCTGGCGACCGAGGCGACCGCCATGCTGCACGGCCGCGAGGCCGCCGAGCAGGCGGCGGAGACGGCGCGCCGCACGTTCGAGCAGGGCGAGACCGCCGAGACGCTGCCGAGCATCGAGATCGCCGCCAGCGAGCTTGCGGTCGGCGTCGGCGTCCTCAACGCGTTCGTGAAGGCCGGGCTGGTCGGTTCGACCAGCGACGCGCGCCGGCAGATCAAGGCCGGCGGGCTGCGGGTGAACGACGATGCACTCACCGACGAGCGCGCGCAGCTGACCGCGAAGGACGTCACTGAGATCGGCGCCATCAAGCTGTCGCTCGGCCGCAAGCGCCACGTGCTGCTGCGGCCTGTGTGACCGTTTCGTCGTGGCCGGGCGAGCCGGCGTCGCCCCGCCGGCGAGGGTTGTCCCGGCCATCCACGTCTGACTTGCCGGTGTGACCGTTTCCGTCATGGCCGGGCTCGTCCCGGCCATCCACGTCTTTCTTTCTTCGGCGAAGTAGGAAGTAAGACGTGGATGCCCGGCACAAGGCCGGGCATGACGGGTAGTGCTGCAACGCGCGGGGACACCGGCCGGCCAGGTCGAGACCCTCTTTCCCTCCCGTGCCGGACATGCGCTAGCATGCGGCAAGATCATCGGGAGGAAGCATGCCCATCCATCGCAGGTCTCTGATTGCGGCGCTCGGCGCCGCGGCGCTTCTCGGTTCGGCGGCCGCTGCATCGGCGCAGGTGCCGGAGATCCGGCTCGCCCGCCAGTTCTCCATGGGCTACCTGCAGTTCAACGTGATCGAGCACGAGCAGCTGATCCAGAAACATGCGCGCGCGCTCGGCCTCAACGACGTGAAGGTGTCGTGGGCCACGTTCAACGGCCCCAACGCGATGAACGACGCGCTGATCTCCGGATCGGTCGACATCGTGTCGGGCGGCGTGCCGGGCCTGATCACGCTGTGGGGACGCACCAAGGGAACGCCGCTGGAAGTGCGCGGCATCTCGGCGCTGAGCTCGCAGCCGTTCCTGCTCAACACCCGCGACGCGGACATCAAGAGCATCGCCGACCTGAAGGACAGCGACCGCATCGCGCTGCCGGCCGTGAAGGTCTCGGTGCAGGCGGTGATGCTGCAGATGGCGGCGGCGAAGCTCTACGGGCAAGCGAATTTCGGCAAGCTCGATCCGCTCACGGTGTCGATGTCGCCGCCGGACGCCACCATCGCGATGATCACCGGCGGCGCCGGCATCTGCTGCGCATTCAGCGTGCCGCCGTTCCAGCACCAGCAGTTGCAGCACCCCGGCATCCGCACCATCCTGAACTCGTACGACGTGATGGAGGGCTCGCACAGCTTCACGGTGGCATGGACCTCGGCAAAATTCCGCCAGCAGAACCCGGTGGTCTACAAGGCGCTGCTGGCGGCGCTGCGGGAAGCCTCCGAGATCGTCGCCAAGAACCCGCGCCACGCCGCGGCGCTGTGGATCAAGGACGTCAATTCCAAGCTCACGGTCGAGCAGGTGAGCGAGATCGTCGCCGGCCCGCAGGTGAAGTGGACGATGACGCCGGAGCACACGATGAAGTTCGCCACCTTCATGCACAGCGTCGGCAGCCTGAAGGAGGCGCCGAAGGCGTGGCAGGAGATGTTCTTCCCGGAGGTGCACGAGCTGCCGGGAAGTTGAGGCCTCTCACCGCGTCATGGCCGGGCGAGCCGCCGTCGCCCCGGCGGCGAGGCTTATGCCTCGGGCCGGCCGCAGGCCAGGCCCGGGTGCCGGCATGACGGAAGCTACGCCACCAGATCGGGCCGTGCCTGCGCGACGAAAGCCGGATCGAACACCCGGTCGGCCATCACCTGGCAGCGCTTGATCAGCCGGTGCTCGTCCGGCCCGTAGTCCGGATGCGCGTAGTGCAGCGTGCCGATGTTGTCCCACATCAGCACGTCGCCCTCGCTCCAGCGGTGGGCGTAGCGGAATTTCTCCTGCAGTTGGTGCTTGAACAGGAACTCCAGCACCGCGTCGCTCTCCGCTTCGGGAAGCTCGTTGATGCGCATCGCGTAGCCCGGATTGGCGTAGAGCACGCGCTTGCCGGTGATCGGATGGGTGAGGAAAACCGGATGCGTGACCGGCGGCTTCTTGCGCCGCTGCTCCTCGGTGAGCGGCGGCCGCGTGCTGCCCGGCTGCGCCCGCATCTTGTCCCAGAATTTCGCGAAGTCGTGCAGCACGGTCGCGTCTCGGAGCCGCGTCTTCAGCTCCGCCGGCAGCTCGTCATAGGCCGCGTGCATGCTGGCGAATTCGGTGGCGCCGAGCGGCTCGCCGTTTCGCCGCGGCACCTTCAGCGCGTACAGCACATTGGCGAACGCGATGGTGCGGCTGTA
>DASWSO010000240.1:0-1531 GCA_036402635.1 Xanthobacteraceae bacterium | reverse complement strand
ACCATCGGCGATCACACGCTGATCGCATTCGGCGGTGCTGCGCCGCTGCATGCCGCCCGCGTCGCCGAGAAGATCGGCGTTTCGCGCGTGATCGTGCCGCCCAATGCCGGCGTCGGTTCCGCGGTCGGCTTCCTCGCCGCGCCGGTTTCCTATGAGATCGTCCGCAGCCGTCCGATGCGGCTCGACGCCTTCGACGGCGCCACCGTGTCGGATCTGCTGGCCGCCATGGAGGACGAGGCGCGCGGGTTCGTCGCGGCCGGCGCGCAAGGCGCGCCGCTGCAGGTCCGGCGGCTCGCCTTCATGCGTTATGTCGGGCAGGGGCACGAGATCACCGTGCCGGTGGCTCGCGGCGACCTGCAGGCCGCTGGCGTCGGCGGCTTACGGGTGGCGTTCGAGACCGAGTACGCGGCGCTGTTCAAGCGCATCATCCCGGGCGCCGGAATCGAGGCGCTGAGCTGGTCGGTGCTGGTGTCGACCGCGCCGCCGCCGCCGCCTCGCACGCCGGCGGTGCAGCGCCAGCCGGCTCCGCCGCCGATCGGCACGCGCAGCATCTTCGACGCCCGGCTCGGCAGCCGGATCGACGTGCCGCTGTATCGGCGGGACCAGATGGCAGCCGGGGCGCAGGTCTCGGGGCCGGCCGTGATCGTCGAGGAGGAGACCTCGACCGTCATCCCGGCAAGCTTCGACGCGGCGATAGACGGCGCCCGTTGCATCGTGATGCAGCGCCGCACCAACGAGAGGAGCCAGGCATGAACCCGGACAGCGGCGCCGGCCTGATCGACTTGCAGATCATGTGGAGCCGCCTGATCGCGGTGGTCGAGGAGCAGGCGCAGGCGCTCATGCGCACCGCGTTCAGCCCGATCGTGCGCGAATGCGGCGACCTCTCCGCCGGCGTGTTCGACGCGCAGGGGCGCATGCTGGCGCAGGCGGTCACCGGCACGCCCGGGCATGTCAACTCGATGGCGGAATCGGTGAAGCATTTCATCCGCCACTTCCCGCTCGACACGATGCGGCCGGGCGACGCCTACATCACCAATGATCCGTGGATGGGCACCGGCCACCTCAACGACTTCGTGGTCACCACGCCGTGCTTCAAGGACGGCCGGCTGGTCGCGCTGCTCTCCTGCACCAGCCACCTCATGGACATCGGCGGCATCGGCTTCGGGCCGGACGCCACCGACGTGTTCATGGAGGGCCTCTATATCCCGATGCTGAAGCTGATCGACGGCGGCGTCGTCAACGAGACGCTGATGGCGATGATCCGCAGCAACACGCGGCTGCCGGTCGACACCGAAGGCGACACCTATTCGCTCGCCGCCTGCAACGACGTCGGCTGTCATCGCCTGCTCGAAATGATGGACGAGTTCGGCATCGAAACCCTCGACGCACTGGCCGAGCACATCGTCACGCGCTCGCGCGAGGCCGTGCTCGAAGAGATCGGCCGGCTGCCGCACGGCACCTGGCACAACACGATGACGGTCGACGGCTACGACGCGCCGGTGACGCTGGCGGCGGCGCTGACCATCTCGGC
>DASWSO010000239.1:0-5154 GCA_036402635.1 Xanthobacteraceae bacterium | reverse complement strand
GGCGGTGCGCACCTCCCGGCCGCTCGGGCACCTGAGCCGCGGCGTGATCGGCGTGATCGGCATGGCGTCCAGCTTCGCCGCGCTTGCCCGCCTGCCACTCGCGGAAGTGACGGCCATCGGGTTCGCGGCGCCGCTGATCACGGTGGCGCTGGCCGCGCTGATTCTGCACGAGCGCGTCCGCATCTACCGCTGGTCGGCGGTGGCGATTGGCTTGGTCGGTGTGCTGATCATGCTGTCGCCGCACTTCGACCTGCACCACGCAGCCGCGCTCTACGGCCCCGGCGCGGCGCTCGGCGCGCTATTCGCGCTCTCCTCCGCGGTGTGCTCGGCCGGCTCCACCATCCAGATCCGCCGTCTCACCGGCAGCGAGACCACGTCCGCGATCGTGCTCTACTTTTCGCTGATCTCCGCCCTTGCTGGACTTCTGACGCTGCCGTTCGGCTGGACGCTGCCGGACTGGACCACGCTGGCGATCCTGGTCGGCATCGGCTTTTTGGGCGGCATCGGCCACCTGCTGCTGACCGTGAGCTTCCGGCTGGCGCCCGCCTCGGTGGTGGCGCCGTTCGACTACACCACGATCCTGTGGGCGTTCATCCTCGGCTATGCGGTGTTCGGCGAGGTGCCGGCGCCGGTCGTATTCGCCGGCGCCGCCGTCGTGGTCGCGGCCGGCCTGTTCGTGATCTGGCGCGAGCGCCGCCTCGGCCTCGAGCGCGCCCGCCCCAATTCCTCCGGCACGCCGGTGGGGCCGTAGGCGATTCGGACCGGGAGCGTCGCGTGCGCCCCGCTTAGCTGCGATCGCCGAGCACGGCAGGCCATTGCCGCCTAGAACGCCTTGAACGTGATGATCGTGCGGGTGTCCTCGATGCCGGGAATGACCTGCACCTTCTCGTTCACGAAGTGCCCGATGTCGGTCCCGGCCGGCACGTAGAACTTCACCAGCAGGTCGTAGTCGCCGGCGGTCGAATAGATTTCCGAGGCGATCTCGGCGTCCGCGATCGCGTTCGCTACCGCATAGGAGCGGCCGAGCTGGCACTTGATCTGCATGAAGAACGGGACCATGCGGGGCCTTTTCCGGCGGGCTGGAGCAGCCTGCAATCCAGCAAAATCGCCCTGCGGTGGCAAGGGCCGCCGGCCGGGTTCAATCGGGGGCGTGCTTCACCTATGATGCGGCCGGGATGGCGGCCAACAGCTGGCCTGCGGGGGCAGGCCGGCGACGGAAGCACGATGATCAGTGGAAGCAAGGTCTGGAACGACGCGGACGTGGATCTGCGGCTTTACGCGCTGCTCGATCCCGAGCGCGCCAAGGCGGCGCTGCCGGAGCTCGCCCGCCAGGTGGTCGCGGGGGGCGCCACGCTGCTGCAGCTCCGCGACAAGCACGGCTCCACCCGCCGGATGATCGAGACGGCGCGCGCCATCAAGGCGGCGCTGGCCGACACCCACGTGCCGCTGCTCATCAACGACCGCATCGACGTGGCGCTCGCGGCCGACGCCGACGGCGTGCATATCGGGCAGGACGACATGGCGCCCGAGGACGCGCGGCGGCTGCTCGGGCCCGGCGCCATTATCGGCCTCTCGGTGAAGACTTTTGAAGAGGCGCGGGCGGTGCCGCTGGAGCAGCTCGACTATGTCTGCATCGGCGGCGTGTTCGCCACCGCCTCGAAGGATAACCCGCAGCCGCCGATCGGGATCGACGGGCTGTTGGCGCGCGCCGCCATCATGCGCGAGCGCGCGCCGGACTTTCCGGTCGGCGCCATCGCCGGCATCGATGAGGGCAACGCGGCCGCGGTGATGGCCGCCGGCGTCGACGGCATCGCGGTGATCTCGGCGCTGTCGATGGCCGACGATCCGGAAGCCGCGGCGCGGCGGCTGCGGGCGATCGTCGATGCCGGGATGGCGCAGCGGGCGCGATGACGGTTCCGATCGCGGTCACCATCGCGGGTTCGGATTCCGGCGGCGGCGCCGGCATCCAGGCCGACCTGAAGACGTTCTCCGCGCTCGGCGTCTACGGCGCCTCGGCGGTCACCGCGCTGACCGCGCAGAACACCCGCGGCGTCACCGCCATCCACGACGTGCCGGCGGCGTTCGTGGCGCAGCAGATCGATGCGATTTTTTCGGACCTCGACGTTGGCGCCGTGAAGATCGGCATGCTGTCGCAGCCGGAGGTGATCGAAGCGGTCGCCGCCGGGCTACAGCGATACGGGCAGAAGCTCGTGGTGGTGGACCCGGTGATGGTCGCGACCTCCGGCGACCGGCTGCTGGCGCCGCGCGCGATCGCGGTGCTGCGCGAAGTGCTGATCCCGCGCGCGCTGGTGATCACGCCGAACCTGCCGGAGGCGGCTGCGCTCCTGGAGGCGCCGATCGCCGAGAATGAGGTCGAGATGCGCCGGCAGGGCGAGCGGCTGCTGGCGCTCGGCTGCGCCGCGGTGCTGATCAAGGGCGGGCACGATGCCGGCCCCGAAAGCGTCGATCTGCTGATCGAACCCACGCGCGAGACGCGGCTGGCGGCGACACGGGTCGAGACCCGGAACACGCATGGCACCGGTTGCACCCTGTCGGCCGCGATCGCGGCGGGGCTGGCGAAGGGGTTCGACCTTTCTGCCGCCACCCGCGCCGCCAAGGACTACGTCACCGCCGCGATCGGCGCCGCCGATCGGCTCGGGGTCGGCCACGGCCACGGCCCGGTTCACCACTTCCACGGCTGGTGGTAGGAGCTAGCCGCATGACCGACACACGGGACGAACGCCGGGCTGAGATGGACGCGGGCGCGCAGGCGCTCTCCGGCCATCTCGGCAAGACCATCCAGCGGCTGCGCAAGGCCTACAACCTGTCGCTCTCCGAGCTCGCGGAGCAGTCCGGGGTGGCCAAATCGATCATCAGCCAGATCGAGCGCAACGAGACCAACCCGACCCTCGCCACCATCTGGCGGCTCTCCCAGGCACTCGACGTCTCGATCGAGCGGGTGCTGGCGGCGCACGAGGAGGACCCGTTCGTCGACCGGGTGGACCGCGCGGAAACGCCGGTGCTCGTTTCCGAGGACGGCAAGGTGACGCTCGCCATCACCGGCTGGATCCGCACGGTCGAATGGCTGCAGTGGTACGACCTCACCGCCGAGCCGGGCGGCGAGCTCGACGCCGAAGGTCACCAGCGCGGCTCGATCGAATGCCTTTCGGTGCTCTCCGGCACCCTGGAGGTGGATGTCGCCGGCCATGTCGAGCGGGTGGAGGCGGGCGGCACCGTGCGCTACCGCTGCGACCGCCGCCACACCATCCGCAACGTCGGCTCAGAGCCCGCGCGCGCCACCATGGTGTGCATCCTCAAGGCCGCCGTGATGGAGTGAGCGGCGCCCGAACTCGTAGCCCGGATCGAGCGCCGCGAAATCCGGGCCTGACGCGATTTGACTTCCCCGATGTCGCTCCGCTGCATCCGGGCTACGCCTGAAGGAACCGCCGATGTCACGCCGACCTGCCGACCCGCGCGCTGCCGCCGAAGCCGCGTTCCGGAAGCAGGCGCCGCCGGCGCCCGAGCCGGGACCGAAGACGCCGTCGCTGCCCGGCGCGAAGGAAACGGTCTCGCTGCGCATCGACCGCGACATTCTCGACCATTTCCAGGCGGACGGCCCCGGCTGGCAGGACCGCATTGTGGCGGCGCTGCGCGACGCCGTGCGGCGGGCGCGCTGATGTTTGCGTGGCGGTAGGATGCGTTGAGCGCAGCGAAACCCGAACTTCGCTGCTGTGCCGTTGCGGGCGGGAGCGCCATTTGCTAGCAGCCGCGACGTGAAGGCCGGCACGCGCGCGCTGCCGGCGAGGGGAGTTTCGGAATGACTGCCAACGACCGGCCGCTGGTCACCAAAAAGGGTCACGAGCACGGCAACACCAGCCAGTCCGGCGGGCTGAAGCTGATGACCGGGGTCGGGCCGCAGCATACGCCGGCGACAAAGATCTGGTTCGGCAAGGCCAGCAATCCCCCGGGCTTCCGTTCGCTGCCGCACCACCACGGCGAAGCCGAGACCGGCGCCTATGTGCTGTCGGGCCGCGGCCGCATCTACTTCGGGAAGGACTTTCGGGACTACGTCGATCTCTCGGAAGGCGACTTCATGTTCGTGCCGCCGTTCCTGCCGCATCTCGAAGTCAACATGAGCACGACCGAGGAGCTCTGGTGGCTCGCCTGCCGCACGCCGGAGAACATCGTGGTGAACCTGCCCGACATCGACGACGCGCTGCTGGCGGGATATCGCCGGGCGTCAGCGTAATCCGCCATGCGGGGCGGGTTTAAGCCTGCGGCCAACCCGCCCTACGATTCACGTCAGTAGAGCCGTAGGATGGGTTGAGCGCCGCGAAACCCATCGCTGCCAATGGAGCGAGGGGTGTCGCGCGACGCGCTCAATCCATCCTCGCCTGCTTAGGACTTGAACTTCACCACGCGCTGCTGCTGCTCGCCGAGCCCCTCGATGCCGAGGCGCACGACGTCGCCGGCCTTGAGGAACTGCGGCTCCGGCTTCATGCCGAGGCCGACGCCCGGCGGCGTGCCGGTGACGATCACATCGCCCGGCTCCATCACGAAGAACTGCGAGCAGTACCAGACGATGTGCGCGGCGCTGAAGATCATCGTCTTGGTGCTGCCGTGCTGGCGCTGCTCGCCGTTGACGGTCAGCCACATGTCGAGCTTCTGCGGGTTCGGCACCTCGTCGCGGGTCACGAGCCACGGCCCGAGCGGCCCGAACGTCTCGGCGCTCTTGCCCTTGGTCCACTGCCCGGAGCGCTCGATCTGGAATTCGCGCTCGGAGACGTCGTTGGCGACGCAGTAGCCGGCCACGACTTCCAGCGCATCGCGCTTGGAGAGATAGCGCGCGCGCTCGCCGATGACGATGCCGAGCTCGAGCTCGTAATCGAGCTTCGTGGAACCCTTCGGCACCATGGTGTCGTCGTTCGGTCCACAGATCGAGGACGGCGCCTTGTTGAAGATGATCGGCTCCTTCGGGACCGGCATGCCGGCTTCCGCCGCGTGGTCGGAATAGTTCAGCCCGATGGCGATGAAGTTGCGGGTGCCGGCGACGCAGGCGCCGAGGCGCGGATTGCCGCGCACGGGCGGAAGCTTGTCGACCTTCAGCTTGGCGAGCTTGGCGAGGCTCTTGGCGCTCAGCGCCTCGCCCGCGAT
>DASWSO010000238.1:0-2655 GCA_036402635.1 Xanthobacteraceae bacterium | reverse complement strand
AGGTGACGGTGAACGCGCCGGAGCCGACCTTGCGCGAGAACCGCTTGAAGCTGCTCAACGAGATCCGCGAGGCCACCCGCACGGTGGCGGACTTCTCCAGGATCGAGGGCTGACCGTCGCCGCGCCGGCGGTGCGCGCTCTCCCGTTGCAGAGGGAGGGGACGACTTCGCTGACGCTCGCTCGTTACGACGCAGCCCGCAGCGGCGGCGCGGAAGCCTCGAGCGCGAAGCCAAAAGTCTCGCGCAAGCCCGCGTGGCCTGTGGCGGTGACGCGCAGCGTGCGGGTGCCGCGCTCGCGCTCAATCCAGCCCAGTGAAAAAAGCCGGCGCGCCAGCGCGGCGCCGACCGCGCCGGCGAGATGCGGCCGCCGCTCGCTCCAGTCGAGGCAGGGCCCGCAGAAAACGCGGCGGTGCTGCCGCAGCGCTTCCATGTCGAGCCCGAAGTCGATCAGGAACTGCGTGCCCGGCAGCGTCACGGCGCCGCCGTCGTGGGTGAGCTCAATGTGGCCGTGCTCGCGCAGCGCATCGGCAAGCCCGACGCCAAGCAACCCGGCGCAATGATCGTAGCACAGCCGCGCGGTGCGCATCGCCGGGTCCATGCGGATCGGCCGCGCCCGCGGTGGCAGCATGGCGGCGACGTTCATGATGCTCTCCAGCATGGTCGCGACCAGCGGGCCGGCGAGCCGGTAGTAGCGGAAGCGGCCCTGCTGCAGCGGCACCACGAGGTTCGCCTCCGTCATCTTGCCGAGATGGCCCGACGTGGTCTGCGGCGACACCCGCGCCGCATAGGCGAGCTCCTTGGCGGTGAGGGCGCGGCCTCCCAACAGCGCACATAGGATGTTGGCGCGGGCCGGATCCCCGACCAGCGCGGCAATGGTGGCGAGATCGACGACAGTGCTCATGGAGGGAGCTTAGCGCAAGCCGCGGCGGCCCGGCAGACCGATGGTTCGTCTGCGGCCGTAGCGTTGGCGGGAGACTTGGGCGCCCGACGGGGTGATGGTCGCCGCAACGATGGAGACCATCATGCGCGCATCCGCCTCGACCCATCCGCTGCCCACGCCAGCGACATCCGGCCGCTGGCGCGACCTTTTTGCCGGCACGCTGCAGCTCATCGTGCTCTGGCATGAGCGGGCGCGTCAGCGCCGCGCGCTCGCCACGCTCGACGAGCGCATGCTGCGGGATATTGGGATCACCCGCTACGACGCACTCCTCGAGTCCGCCAAGCCGTTCTGGGAGCAGTGACTCGTCCCGGCACGGGCGGTGCCACCCCCCCCTCGAGGGGGCACCACCCGAGCCGTTACCGAAAGCGGCGGCCTTGTGCCCGCGACCCGCGTCTGGTGTACGGTGCGGCAAAGGCGCGGCCGCGGGCGCGAGCCGCGCCGTCCGAGCGCGAGGAACCCCCGATGCGAAGTTTCGACGTATGCGACTGCGGCAAGCCGCTGCAGATGATCGAGCGGCCGACGCCGCAGCCGCAAGGCTCGGAAGTGCTGCTGCGCGTGATTGCGGCCGGCGTCTGCCATTCCGACCTGCACATCTGGGACGGCTATTACGAGCTCGGCGGCGGCAAACGCCTGCAGCTACTCGAGCGCGGCATCAAGCTGCCGCTCACCATGGGGCACGAGAACGTCGGCGAGGTGGTGGCGCTCGGGCCTGACGCCAAGGGCGTGAAGGTCGGCGACATCCGGCTGGCGCATCCCTGGATGGGCTGCGGCGAATGCCTCGTGTGCCGGCGCGGCGAGGAGAACCTGTGCGCCAAGCCGCGCAACCTCGGCGTCTTCTCCAACGGCGGCTATGCAACCCACCTGATGGTGCCGCACACCCGCTACCTGTTCGAGATCGGCGACCTCGCGCCCGAGAAGGCGGCTCCGCTCGCCTGCTCCGGCATCACCGCGTTCAGCGCGCTCAAGAAGGTTGGCGACGACGTGCTGCGCGAGCAGCCGATCGTGATCATCGGCGCCGGCGGGGTCGGCCTGATGGGGGTGGCGCTCGCCAAGGCGATGGGCGGGCGCGGAGCCATCGTGGTCGACATCGACGCCGGCAAGCGCAAAGCGGCCGAACAAGCCGGCGCGATCGGCACGGTCGATGGCAGCGCCGCCGATGCGGCCAAGCAGATCCACGCGCTCACCGACGGCGGCGCCTGGGCGGTGATCGATTTCGTCGGCTCCGGCGATACCGTCAAGCTCGGCATCGCGGCGCTCGTCGGCAAGGGTGGCAAGCTGATCGTCGTCGGCCTGTTCGGGGGCGACATCACGGTGCCGACGCCGTTCTTCCCGATGCGGGCGATGACCGTACAGGGCTCCTACGTCGGCAGCCTGCCGGAGATGAAGGAATTGCTCGAGCTGGTGCGCCGCACCGGCGCACCGCCGATCCCGGTGCGCACGCGCCCCCTCGAGGAGGTCAATTCTGCGCTCGAGGATCTGCGCGCCGGCAAAGTGGTCGGCCGCGTGGTGCTGACGCCGGCGGCGTAAGCCGCGGTGTCCCGCGCGCAGCGCGGCGTGTAACGCTGCCCTGCAGAACCGGGACCGCCAAGACCACCGCCGGAACGGCCCCGGCTCTGCGGTGCATCGCAAACGCGCTGCACCGCGTCCGGGGCACAACTACATATCTTGCGCACAATCAGGAGAGACTGGAATGGATGCTACCGCGCTGCGCGCCAT
>DASWSO010000237.1:0-6567 GCA_036402635.1 Xanthobacteraceae bacterium | reverse complement strand
CCAGTTCTTCGAAGGATTGCAGGACAACCCGAACTTGGGCGGCGGGGTAAGATCCACGCCATCGACGAGAATCTTGTGCCGCCCGATGCGGGACTTGAGCACGTCGAACGCCTTGAAGTGCCACTCCGACACCTCCTCTCCGAAGCCGCCGTTGTACTCGAGTGAGCCGAGCCGTTCGTCGCGAGCGCGTCAGCCGTAGGATGGGTTGAGCGCAGCGAAACCCATCGTTTGGCGGGCGGGACGATGATGGGTTTCGCTTTGCTCAACCCATCCTACGCGCTGCAGTCCGTATCGGGTCGTCGTAGCCGGATGGAGCGCAGCGTAATCCGGGGCCCGCGCGGACGAAGGCGCGCTTACCCCGCGCGCATGCCGCTGCGCACGATCAGCCCGACGTCGGCATACATCCGCACGAACGGCGCCAGCACGCGGTGGAAGCGGTTCTTCGAGATCAGCCGCTCGTGCAGCGCGAGGTAGTCGATGCCGGTGGCGAGGAAGCATTCGAGCGCGTCCTGCGGCGTCTCCACGATCGGCTCGCCCTTGACGTTGAACGAGGTGTTGAGCAGCACCGGCACGCCGGTGAGCTTCTCGAACTCCGTCAGCAGGCCGTAGAGCCGCTCGTTCTGCTCGCGCCGCACCGTCTGCACCCGCGCGGTGCCGTCGACATGCACGATCGACGGAATGCGGTCGCGCCATTCCGGCCGCACCTTCTTGGCGATCAGCATGTAGGGCGAATCCTCGTCGCCCTCGAAGATCTCGCTGGCGCGCTCGTACAATACGATCGGCGCGAACGGGCGAAACGGCTGGCGGTGCTTCACGCGGCTGTTGAGGATGTCCTTCATCTTCGGATCGCGCGGATCCGCGATGATGCTGCGGTTGCCGAGCGCGCGCGGGCCGAATTCCGAGCGGCCCTGGAACCAGCCCACGATCTTGCCGTCAGCCAGGACCTTGGCGGTATCGGCGCAGATGTCGGCGCTCGGCGCCTGCACGGTGGCGAGCCGCACCAGCCGCCGGTCGACGACGGCGCGCGCGTCGGCGTCGGCGTACTCGGCGCCCAGATAGGCGTGGTTCATCACGAAGCTGCGCGGCTGCTTCTGCAGCGCCAGCCGGCCGTAATAGGCGCAGCCGATGGCGATGCCGTCGTCGCCGGCGGCCGGCTGGATCCACACGTTCTCGAAGCCGGCTTCGCGGGCGATGCGGCCGTTGGCGACGCAGTTGAGCGCGACGCCGCCGGAGATGACGAGGTTCTTGGCGCCGGTGGTCTCGCGCAGCCAGGCGGCGCGCGCCAGCAGCACCTTCTCGGTGTCGTCCTGCACCCGCCAGGCGACATCCTCCCAGTGCTCCATCCAGCGGCTCTTCTCCCACTTCTCGTCGCTGTCCAGGATGAACGGGTGGTTGAACTCCGCCGACCATTCCGGCACCTGCAGCTTGCCGTCCTGCATCGCCATCAGCGGCTTGATGCGGCCGGGGCGGCCGTAGGGCGCGAGCCCCATCAGCTCGCCGCACTTGTTCCAGTCGCCGAACACGTAGGTCGAGGCGCGGCTGTAGAGCGCGCCCAGCCCCTGCATGTTGTAGAACTCGTCGCTGAGCACGCCGCGCGCCGGCTCCATGAAAACCTTTTTCAGGGTTTCGAGCTCGGTGCCGCGGAAGCGGTAATAGCTTTCCGATTCGCGCGCCAGCGGGGAGGCCTTGTCGGACGCCGGATAATCCTCGGTGACGTCGGCGCAGTAGCTGCCGACGCCGTCCACCACCATCACCACGCCTTCGTCGAACGGGCAGACCGCGAACGCGCTGTAGGCGTGCGCCAGGTGGTGCGAGATGGTGACCAGCTTGTCGGAGCGCGACAGGTAAAGTGGATCCTGGGCCGCCTGCAGGCGCTCGGCATCGCGCAGGAACGCCGGCAGGTCCTGGTGCGCGAGCCGCGCTTCCATCTCCTCGACCGGCAGGATGTAGCAGTTGCGCACGATCAGATCGACGTCGGCGAGGCGGATGCCTTCGGCGTCGAGGCAATAGTCGATCGCCTCCTTGTAGAAGCCGCTGGCGTGCTTCTCGCGCGTGATGCGCTCCTTGGCGATGGCGAACGCGATCTCGCCGTCGCGCAACAGGCACGCGCTGACGTCGTGGTCGTAGGTGTTCAGCCCGAGGATGTAACTGTGTTTTGCCGACATGGACCCTCTTCAAAAACCGACGCGGCGCCGGCCGGCGGCGCGCCGGGTGCGATCTATGAGGGTGCGATGTTGGAGAGAAAAGGGCGGCTCCGCCTCGTCGCTACGCAACCCTGACGCCGGAAGGCGCAAAGGTCACACCGCCGCCGCGCGCCCGTCAAGCTCTCGCCCGTTCGCGCGTATGTGCCCGTGTGCCCGCCCGCGGAACCTTTGGCGCCGCATGCGGGTGATCGGTTATGGTCGGACGCAGCAATCCGCAATCGATCAACAACAAGGAACCGCGATGGCGTGGATCATCAAGCTCACGGAGATCGGTGGGCAGAATGTGTACGTGAACCTGGACCAGGTGGTGGCGTTCGAGCCGGTCCGCTGGGAGAAGGGCGAAGGCGCGCGGCTGCGCACGACGCTGATCGGGGTCGACGGCAAGCCGGTCGAATATGCCGTGCAGGAGCCCCCCGACAAGGTCTACGACAAGATGCTGGCGAGCCGCTAAGCGCCGGTTGAAGTTGAATAATCGTTCACCGTCGCGCGGCTTGACCGGGCTCGGCGCTTGGCCCTAGCATCGGCGGACGCTGCCCGCATCTCACGCCGAAAAGCGTGCAGCTGGATTGGGGCGACGGACGGGTCGTTCGGCGGCTTGATGGCTCTCCAGTCCCGTGTGGGTGGAGCGCAAATGTTGCGGAGGTTCAGAAGATGACAAGAGCTCGCAAGCTCGTAACGCGTTGCCTGGCGGTAGCCGCCATGGTTGGCCTCTACTTCGTCGCGACGCTCGCGACGTCGGGCCTCGTGATGACGTCGACGGTGGGGTCCGCACAGGCCCAGCGCGGTGGCGGTCGTGGCGGCGGTGGCGGTGGCGGCGGCGGCGGTATGCGCGGCGGTGGTGGTGGTATGCGTGGCGGTGGCGGTGGCGGTGCCTTCCGCGGCGGTGGCGGCGGCGGCTTCCGCGGTGGCGGCGGCGGCTTCCGTGGCGGTGGCGGACGCGGCTTCGGTGGCGGACGCGGCTTCGGTGGCGGACGTGGCTTCGGTGGCGGGCGTGGACGCGGCCGCGGATTCTTCCGTGGCGGCATCTGGTTCCCGTGGATCGGACCCGGGATCTGCCACCATCCGTGGACCAGCGCGCGCGTCTATTGCTCGATCTGATTCGCGCCAGACGCTAGACGATGTTGCCGAGCCGGCCGCCATGCGGCCGGCTCGTTGCGTTTGGGCTGGGTGATTCGCCTGCAGCCGTTCGCCTCAGGCGCGCTACGCCGCCTCGGCCAGAAAGCCCTGCGCGACGTCGAATTCGTGCTCCGCGGCGCAGTGCGGGCAGGGGACCCGCATGGTAACGCTGCGCACGCCCGAGAGCGTATCGGCGTCGGTCGCGATCCCGGTCTCGATCGTTTGGCCGGTGCGCGGGCAGCGGAACGTCAACGTCCCCATTGTGGTATCCTGTTTTTGTTATTCCCGGTTGTGCGATCCTGCTCACAGGTTTGGTTAACAAAGGGTTAAGGAAGCGCCGCGATGCGCCGTTTTTTACGCCCGCTGTGGATTTTTCTGGCGCTGGTTTTTCTGTTCGAGGCCTGGCTGTGGAACCAGCTCGAGCCGATCGTCGCGCGCGTCGTCGCCGCGCTGGCGTTGCCGGCGCTGCGGGCGCGGCTGGCGGCGGCGATCGAGCGGCTGCCGCCCTGGGCCACGCTGCTGGTCTTCGTCATTCCGATCGCGCTGCTGTTCCCGATCAAGCTGCTCGGCCTGTGGATGCTGGCGCACGGCTCCTGGCTCGGCGCGCTTGCCGTGCTCGGCCTCGCCAAGCTGGTCGGCATGGGGGTGGCCGCGTTCATCTTCGAGGTGACGCGGCCGAAGCTGCTGCAGATGGCCTGGTTCCGCTGGGTCTACGTGCGCGTGCTCGCCGGCCTCGCCTGGGCACACCGGCAGGTCGATCCGATCAAGCTGCGCATCCGCGCCGCGATGCGGCCGGCGCTGCGCCGCCTGCGCTCGCTGTTCTGGCTGCTGCAGCCGCGGCGGAGCGGCCGGTTCCTGCGCCGCGTGCTGCGGATCCGCCGCCGCATGCAGCGGGCCTGAGCGGCCTCGCCGCATGACCAGCGACATCGACGTCCCCAGCCCGGGCGGCGCAGTGCGCGCGGACGCGCTCACCCGTTCGGGACCGTCCGCCGCGGCCGCGGCGCGCACGCCGGCGAGCACGGCAGCCTGGAGCGGCGACCGGGTGTTCTTCTCGCCGCGGCTGGAAGCGTTGCGCGGGCTCGCGGCGCTGGCGGTCGCCTGCTATCACGCGGCGCAGACGCCGTGGAGTGGCGAGGCGCGGCTGCTCACCCATCCGTATCACGCCGATTGGTTCTCGCAGGCGCTCTCGAAGGTTCTGCTCGCGCTGTCCAACGGCGGCGGCGCCGTCAACCTGTTCTTCGTGCTGAGCGGCTTCGTGCTGGCCGGCTCGCTGGCCCGGGGACCGGCGCAAGCGGTCCCGGCCGCCCGCCGTTTCGTCATCGCGCGCCTGTTCCGTCTCTATCCGGCGGTGTGGGTGACGGTGCCGATTTTCGCGCTCGTGTTCGCGCTCGCCGGAACCGACCTGGCGCTCAATCCGCGCGACGGCAGCCCGACCCGCATCGCGCTCAACATGCTGCTGCTCGACAACCGCATCAACGGGGTGATGTGGTCGCTGCAGCTGGAGCTTTTGGCGGTGCCGCTGATCCTCGCCGCCGGTCTGCTCAGCCGCAGGAGCGCGCTGCCGCTTGTGGCGATCACCGCCGTGCTGGTCGTCCTGTCGTTTTGGGGACCATGGACGCGCGGCATCGGCGGGCTCAGCCTCAACCCGCTGTTCTGCTTCACCCTCGGCATGCTGATCCGTCACGCCGGCGGCGCGGTCGAGCGGCTGCGCCTGCACCAGGCGGCGGTGCTGTTCGCGCTCGCGCTCTGCCTGGTTTTCCTGCCGCGCTCGCTGTTCGCCAATTCGACCGCGGACTACCGCTGGATCACCCTCCTGGAAGCGCTCGGCGCCGCCGCCATCATCGGCCTCGTCGCCTACCGCCCGCGTTCGCGGGTGGCGACGCTGCTGGATGTCCCGGCGGTGCGCTTCTACGGCCGCATCTCCTACAGCTTCTACCTGCTGCACCCGCTCACCCTGACGGTGATCTGGGCGATGCCGGCGCAAATGGAGATGGCGCTGCGCGCCGGGGTGCCGTCGCTCGTTCTGGCGCTGCTGCTGGAGGTGGGAAGCGTCGCGGTGGTGACGCCGCTCGCCTGGCTGTGCTGGCGCTACGTGGAACTGCCCGGGGTCGCGGCCGGCTCGTGGCTGAACCGCCGGCTGCGCTGACCCGGCGGTGACGGGATCAGTACAGCCCGGCGGTGGCGCCGCCGTCGACCGCGATGGCGGTGCCCTGGATGTGGCTCGCGCGCGGCGAGCACAGGAACAGCGTCAGCTCCGCCATGTCCTCCGGCAGGCCGATGCGGCGCGTGCCGCTCTTCTCGGTCATGCTCTTGCGCACCGCGTCGAGGCTCTCGCCGGTCGCCTTGGCGCGTTGCTGGATCAAATCCATGACACGATCGGTCTCGGTCATGCCGGGCAGGATGGTGTTGACGTTGACGCCGTCCTTCTTGCCGAGGCCGGAAAGCCCCTTGCTGAAATTCAGCATCGCCGCATTGGCGGCGCCGCCGATCAGGAAGTTGGGGTCGGGCGTGCGCCCGGCGCCGCCGGCGACGTTGACGACGTGACCCTGCGCCTCCTTCAGCATCGGCCAAAACAGCCGGCAGAGCCGCACGCAGCCGAAGAACTTCAGCCCGAAGCCGGCCATCCAGTCGCTGTCGGGCTGCTCCGTGAAGGAACCGGCCTTGGTGGCGCCGGCATTGTTCACCAGCACGTCGCAGCGGCCGAAGCGATCGCGCACGCGCGCATGCACGGCCTCGCAGCCGGCGAGCGAGGAGAGGTCGCCGGCGATGGTCTCCGGCTTGAGCGCTCCACTACGCGCGATCTCGTCCGCCGCTTTCGCCAGATTGCCGGCGGAGGTCGCGGCCAGCACGGTCTGCGCGCCCTCGCGCGCGAATGCCGCGGCGATCGATTTGCCGATGCCACGGCTTCCGCCGCTCACCACCACGACCTTGCCGTCGAATTCCTTCGCCATACCGCTCCCCCTGATGTGTCCCGCGCCAAGGTCATAGGATGCGGACCGCGACTTGCAAAGCCGCCGGCCGCAGCCGCAGCGCGCGGCGTGACCGGCTGGCGCAAAGGCGCTAGGGTCCGCGGCCTTTCCCGCCGCTGGCCCCTCCCTCCGGGTTGTCCATGAAAGCGCTGTTTCTCGACTGCAACGATCAGCTCGGGCCGATCTTCACGCAGGTGCGCCAGCCGGACGACCCGCCGATCGACGTCAACTACGAGCCGTACGATCGCGCCCGCGTGCCGCAGCTGCTGGCTGGCTAC
>DASWSO010000236.1:0-7194 GCA_036402635.1 Xanthobacteraceae bacterium | reverse complement strand
CGCCGCCGGTAGCGTGCGCGCGAGCGCCCGCAGCTCGGCGCGCCGGCGCTCCATCCGCTGCAGCCAGCATGCGAAGCTGCGGCGCGCGAAGTCGCTCACCTCGGCGATCAGCTCGGAGCGCACCGGCACCGCCATCTCGGCAGCGGCGGTGGGGGTCGGGGCGCGCTTGTCGGCCGCGTAGTCGATCAGCGTGACGTCGGTCTCGTGGCCGACCGCCGAGATCAGCGGGATCATGCTGTCGGCCGCCGCCCGCACCACGATCTCGTCGTTGAACGACCACAGGTCCTCGAGCGAGCCGCCGCCGCGCGCCACGATGATCAGGTCCGGACGCGGGATGCGGCCGCCGGCCGTCAGCGCGTTGAAGCCGCGGATAGCTCCGGCGACCTGCTCAGCGGAACCTTCACCCTGCACCTTCACGGGCCAGACCAGGACCCGGCGCGGGAATCGGTCTTCCAGCCGATGCAGGATGTCGCGGATCACGGCGCCCGTCGGCGAGGTGACGACGCCGATGATGTTGGGCAGGAACGGCAGCAGCTGCTTGCGCGCTGCATCGAACAGGCCTTCGGCGTGGAGCTTGCGCTTGCGCTCCTCCAAGAGCGCCATCAGCGCGCCGAGCCCGGCCGGCTCCACCGTCTCGACGATGATCTGGTACTGCGAGCGCCCCGCATAGGTGGTGATGCGGCCGGTGACCACCACCTCCAGGCCGGCCTCCAGCTTCACCTTGATGCGGGCGGCGGCGGTGCGCCAGACCACGCCGGAGATGCAGGACTTGTCGTCCTTCAGGTCGAAATAGACGTAGCCGTTGGAGTGATAGCTGACCTTGCCGAGCTCGCCGCGCACCCGCACGTAGCCGTACGCCTCCTCCAACGTGCGCTTGAGCGAGGCGGACAGCTCCGAGACGGTGACTTCCAGCACGTTGCGCTGTGGCGCGGCGGTTTCGGTGACGGCCATGCGGTCGAATCGGTGCTCCAGGTGTGGCGCTCGCTGACCCTAGCGCAGCCGGCCGCGCCGGTCAGGCGGCCTCGGACGATGTGGGGACCGGTGAATGTCAGGCTAGCCCGCAATCCGAAGTGACTATATCATATGGTCACTTCGGGAGATGACCATGCCCGCCGGAATCACCGTGAGCGCCAGCGGATTCAAGGCCAAATGCTTGTCGTTGCTGCGCAAATTGGAAACCGGTGAACTCGCGCGCGTGATGGTGACTCGCCGCGGCAAACCGGTGGCTCTAATCGTTGGCGCCGCCACACAGCGCGAGCCGCTCAAGGACATGTACGGCTTCCAGGCTGGGCTTATCCAGTTCTCTCCGGATTATGACCCGTTCGAGCAAGTGATCGATGAGCCCTCCGATCCGTTTCTGGACAAGTCCCGGTCGAGGTGATGCTGCTTGATACTCACGTGCTCCTATGGCTGGCGGCGGGCGTCGAGTTGTCGGAGGAGATTCGCCAACAGGTCGGCCGCGCCCGGGATGCGGAAGGCGTTTTCGTCTCTGCCGTATCCGTGTGGGAAGTAGGCAATCTCGTGCACAAAGGTAAAGTGCGGATCGGGATGCCGATGCGCGGATGGCTCGCCAGCCTCCGTACAATGGACGGCCTCCGTGAGGTCGACCTGTCTTCGGATATCGCGGTTGATGCCGCGAGGTTGCCGGAGCCGTTTCACCACGATCCGGCGGATCGCTTTCTTGTCAGCACCGCGCGCAATCTCGACATTCCACTGCTGACGCGCGACCCGCGCATCCTGCAATACGCGGACCAGGGCCACGTGCGGGCGATGTCTTGTTGACCGCCCAAACCCATATGCGGGAGTTGTCCACCGGGGATCTGGCCGCGCTGGCTTCGGCTCTTGTCCCGTCGCAGCCGCACCGGTAACCGCGAGCGATGAACATCCTTCTGCTCGGCTCCGGCGGCCGCGAACATGCGCTAGCGTGGAAACTCGGCGCCAGCCCGCTGGTGCGGCGGCTCTGGTGCGCGCCCGGCAATGCCGGCATCGCCAAGGAGGCGGAAGTGGTGGCGCTCGATCCGAGCGACCACGGCGCGGTGATCGATTTCTGCCGTGAGCACACAATCGACCTGGTGGTGGTCGGGCCGGAGGCGCCGCTCTGCGCCGGCATTGTGGACGACCTGGAAGCCGCCGGCATCAAGGCATTCGGCCCGGTGCGGGCGGCCGCGCGGCTCGAGGGCTCCAAGGGCTTTACCAAGGACCTCTGCCGTGCCCACGGCATACCGACCGCGGCCTACGAACGGTTCACCGCCGCCGAGCCGGCCAAGAACTACGTGCGCGAGCGCGGCGCTCCGATCGTGATCAAGGCGGACGGGCTCGCGGCCGGCAAGGGCGTGGTGGTGGCCGAGACCGTCGCGCAAGCGGAAGCCGCGGTCGACGAGCTGTTCGGCGGCCGCCTCGGCGCGGCCGGCGCCGAGGTCGTGGTGGAGGAATTCCTGACCGGCGAGGAGGTGTCGTACTTCGCGCTGTGCGACGGCGAGACCGCAATCCCGCTCGCCTCCGCGCAGGACCACAAGCGCGTCTTCGACGGCGACCAGGGGCCGAACACCGGCGGCATGGGCGCCTACTCGCCGGCGCCGGTGCTCACGGACGCGCTGGCGGCGCGTACGATGGACGAGATCGTGCTGCCGACGCTGCGCGCCATGAAAGCGGCCGGTACGCCCTACAAGGGCGTCCTGTTCGCCGGCCTGATGCTCACCGCAGAAGGGCCGAAGCTGATCGAATACAACGTCCGCTTCGGCGACCCGGAATGCCAGGTGCTGATGCTGCGCCTCGTTTCCGATCTGGTGCCTGCGCTGGTGGCGGCGTGCGACGGCATGCTGAGGAACTTCGACCTGCGCTGGTCGTCCGAAGCCGCGGTCTGCGTCGTGATGGCGGCGAACGGCTATCCGGGCGACTACGCCAAGGGCTCTGTCATCGAAGGGCTCGACGAGGCCGCCGCGATCGATGGTGTCGAGATATTCCATGCCGGCACCGCCGCGCGCGATGGGCGCGTGGTCGCGAGCGGCGGCCGCGTGCTCAACGTCTGCGCCACCGGCAAGACCATCGGCGAGGCCAAGGACCGCGCCTATGCGGCGGTCGACCGCATCCGTTGGCCAGAAGGGTTCTGCCGCCGCGACATCGCCTGGCGCGCCGCCGGGCGCTAAGATCGCGCGCACTGCGCGTCACACGTGCGCCGCAAAGCCGGCGCTCCGTCGCGATCGACAGAGGGCAGGAGAGAGCCATGACCCGCACCGCCTTCGCATTCATCCTCGTTCTCGCCGCAGCTTCCGCCGCGACCGCGCAGACCGCCGCGCCCGACAGCGAGAACGGCCGCTACACGTTCAATCAGGTCGGGGACGAGATGTTGCGGCTCGACGGCCGCACCGGCCAGGTCTCGACCTGCGCCAAGCGCGCCGCCGGCTGGTCCTGCATGACGGTGCCGGACGAGCGTACCGCGCTGGAGACGGAGATCACCCGCCTGCAGAGCGAGAGTGCGGCGCTCAAGAAGGAGTTGATCGCGCGCGGCATCGCGCTGCCGGGCGGCGTCAAGGCGCCGGCGAAATCCGACGAGAAGCAGAGCGAGCAGACGCTCAAGCTGCCGAGCGACGCAGAGGTCGACCGCGTCATGGCGTTCATGGAGAAGCTCTGGCGCCGCCTGATCGACATGGTGCAGGGCATGCAGAAGGACGCTGACAAGCGCGGCTGAGAGCGGTGCCTAAACTTTCTCGGATCGAGACCGTCGCGCCGGATTGCATCGCTACCGTTACGCTCACCGTGGAGACGAGCGGCGCAGGCTTCACCGAGATCACGGCCGACGCGCGCGCATTCCTGCAGCAATGCGGCGCCGGCGACGGCGTGCTGCTCGCCTTCGTGCGCCACACCTCCGCGTCGTTGACCATCCAGGAGAACGCCGACGCGGACGTGCGGACGGATCTCGCCACCGCGCTTACGCGTTTGGCGCCGGAAGATGCTGGCTGGGTGCATGACGTCGAAGGACCGGACGACATGCCGGCGCACATCAAGACGATGCTGACCGGCGTTTCGCTGCATGTCCCGGTGCGCGGCGGCGCACCCGCGCTCGGCACCTGGCAGGGCCTCTACCTGATCGAGCACCGCGCCCGCCCGCATCGGCGCGAGGTGATGCTGCAGTTCATCGGCCGCAAAGCCTGACGCACGTAGGATCGGACCCGCGCCAACCGTGATACCTGCGGCATTTGGGTGGCTCGCAACCCACGGCCGTCATGCTAAGGCCTTGTGCCGGGCATCCAAGCCTTACTTGATCCGCGGCAACAAAGACGTGGATGGCCGGGACGCCTGGCCATGACGATGAGGGTCGATCAATCTCGGCAATGACGGCGAAGAACAGCCCAGCGGGCCGGCGTCACAGCCAGCGGCGCCATTTGAAATAGAGATACGGCAGGATCGCCGAGATCACCATCAGGGTCAGCGCCAGCGGGTAACCGAGGCCCCAGTCGAGCTCGGGCATGTGCTTGAAATTCATGCCGTAGACGGAGGCGATCAAGGTCGGCGGCATCAGCCCGACCGCGGCCACCGAGAAGATCTTGATGATGTTGTTCTGCTCGATCGACACCATGCCGAGCATGGCGTCGAGCAGGAAGGTGATCTTGTTGGACAAGTAGGTGGCGTGATCCGACAGCGAGCCGAGGTCGCGCTGCATCACCTTGAGCTGCGCCCGCATCTCCTTCGGCCATTTCATGCTGTCGGCCTCGTTGGCGAGGAACAGCAGCATGCGGCCGAGCGATACGAGGCTCTCGCGCACTTTCGAGTTCAGGTCGCCCTTGCGGCCGATCGTGCGCATGATGTGGTGGTAGGTGCGGGCGTGCTGCGCCCGGCTCGGCGTCGGCTCGAAGATCTGCCGCGACACCACGTCGACGTCCGCGGCGTTCTTCTCGAGGATGTCGGCGGCCCGGTCGATGACGGCGTCGAGCAAATCCATCAGCACCACTTCGCCGGTGACGGCCAGTGGGCACTGGCGGCCGAGCTTCGCGGTGATCAGCGTGAACGGCTTCGGCTCATCGTAGCGGACGGTGACCAGCTTACCGCCACTGAGGATGAAGGTGACGGCGGTGGTGCGCGGCAGATGGCTCTCCGACTGGCACATCAGCGTTGCCGTCATGTAGCGGGCGCCGTTCTCGACATAGAGCCGGCTGGAGACCTCGATCTCCTCCATCTCCTCGCGGGTCGGGACCGCAATGCCGAGCATGCGCTCGACCAGCTTGTCCTCCTCGTGGGTCGGCGCGACGAGATCGATCCAGACGGCGTCCTCCGGCACCTCGGCGCCGCCGGCATGCTGGATACGCTGCAGGCAATTTCCGCGCGGAACATAAAACGCAAGCATGGGTCGGACCTTGCGAGCTGACGCGCTTCGCCCGCCCTGCCTAGCCTGCAGTGCTGCGGGCGTCCATCGAAAGCGCCCTCAGGCCGCGGGACCTGCTGTCAGGCGAAAACGTCGGCGAAGCGGTCGGCGAGCTCGTCGGACCGCCGGTCCGTGGCCGGCTTTTCCGGCCCGGCATTGAAGTGCACGGCCGCCGCCACCGCCGAGATGCCGATGGCGCCGTAGCGGCGCTCCAGATCGGCGGTGTCGCGCCCATGCGGGGCGGTGCTGCGGGCTTGCGAAACGGAACGGCTGGAGCGGTTCATGGCGGATTTTTCCCTCTTCTCGGTGTTTTGCGCTGCGCAGCAGCGGAAGCGTCGAACGCCGGTTTGCCGGGGCTCTGAGGCCGTTTCAGTGCCGAAATCGGCCGGGTTTGTGACCATTTGGGTGCCCGGACGGGCCGGCCCTTGGTTGCCCGCGATTTGATTCAATATCAGTAAACCGCGCGTTAACTTCTGGCGCACGAGGGGCCCGCAGGCCGCTTCAGGCGGCCGAAATTTCAGTGAGGTATTCGCGCCACAGCGGAGACGCGAATGCGTCCCGCGGGCCGTTGCGGCCTGGAACCGATTCGGCGCTTCGCGTAGTTAGGTCGACGAGTCCGTGCGGTGCAAACCGCCGCGACGATTTGGAGTGGAACTGATGACGCTAAGGCTGGCATCCTTGATTCTTGCGACCGGCCTTGGCCTCGGCGGCTGCATGCAGGCAACGCTGGATGCGCTTCCGCCGGAAGCCGCGCTGAAGCCGCGCGACAAGCAACTGCTGGCGAATGCGCCCTATGCCAAAGCCGAAATCCCGGAGCCGTACCGCCGCACGGTCGTCAGCTATCACCGCAACGAGCTGCCCGGCACCATCGTGGTCGATACCGACGCGCGCTACCTCTATTACGTGCTGCCGAACAAGCAGGCGCTGCGTTACGGCGTGACGGTGGGCGAGGAGGCGCTGAGCTGGTCGGGTGTCGCCAAGGTCGGCCGCATGGCCGACTGGCCGGATTGGATTCCGACCGCCGAGATCAAGCAACGCATGGGCAACATCCCGTCGCATGTCGCGGGCGGGCCGGCGAACCCGATGGGCGCGCGCGCGCTCTATCTGTTCGAAGGCCCTAAGGACACGCTTTTTCGCATCCACGGCACCAACCAACCGGAATATATCGGCGAGGCGATCTCGTCGGGCTGCATCCGCATGACCAATGAGGACGTCATCGACCTCGCCAGCCGCGTGCAGGTCGGCTCGCCGGTGGTGGTGCTGAAGCCGGTCCCGGGCGGCACACAGTTCAATCCGCGCGTCGCAATGACCCGGATGCGCACCTGACCGGTGCGCCCAGTTCCTCCCTGAGACTTGCGCGGCGCCTTCGGGCACCGCTTTTCTTTGGCTTGGCCCGGCCATCAATCGCAACAATCGAGGGTCTTTCGATGGATGCGCGGGTCAGCCCTCGCCGGCGGGGCGACGCCGGCTCGCCCGCGCATGACGGTTGCCGTCCAAAACGATCGTGCTCCATCTACTCTGTCGATGGACGCTCGCCCTCCCGGAACAATTCCGTGCCGGTGCTCGCGACTACACGGCCGGCTTCCACCAGCACCACGGCGGTGGCGATGCGGCGCACCTCGTCGGCCTGGTGGCTGACGTAGATGATCGGCACGCCGGCGCGGTCGCGCAGGCGCTCGAGGTGCGGCAGGATCTCGGCCTTGCGCGCGGCGTCGAGCGAAGCCAGCGGTTCGTCGAGCAGCAACAGCCGCGGCCGCATCAGCAGCGCGCGGCCGATGGCGACGCGCTGGCGCTCGCCGCCGGAGAGCCGGCCGGAGCGGCGCGACAGGAAGGCG
>DASWSO010000235.1:0-2805 GCA_036402635.1 Xanthobacteraceae bacterium | reverse complement strand
CGGCGGCCGCGGCTTTCCGTCACCGCTGCCGGAGCATGCGCTGGCGTTCCGCGCCAAAGGCTTGCCGCTCGGCAGCACCACGCTAGCGGTGGTCGCGACCGACGCCGCGCTCACCAAGGTGCAAGCCAAGCGCGTCGCCGTGATGGCGCAGGACGGGCTCGCGCGTGCCATCCATCCGGTGCACACGCCGCTCGACGGCGACATCGTGTTCGTCGCCGCCACCGGCGCGAAGCCGCTCGACGATCCGCTGCACGGCCTGTCGGAACTCGGCACGCTCGCGGCCGACGTGCTCGCCCGCGCGGTCGCGCGCGCGGTCTACGAGGCGGCCGCCCTGCCCTTTGCGGGCGCGCTGCCGAGCTGGAAGCAATGGTTCGGGGGGTGAACTGCGCCGCCGGCCTGCCCCCTATTGAAACCGCTCGGCGGCGAACGGCGCCGGATCGGCGAACGGCGTCTTGCCGGTCATCATGTCGGCGAGCAGGCGGCCGGTGATCGGCCCGAGCGTGAGCCCAAAATGGTTGTGGCCGTAGTTGAGCCAGAGCCCCGGCTGGCCCGGGGCCGGCCCGACCACCGGCCGCATGTCGGGGAAGCACGGCCGCGATCCCATCCAGGGCTGCGGCTCGACCGGCTCGCCGAGCGGGAACAGCGCCTGCGCGCTCGGCATCAGCCGGTCGAACTGCACCGGCGTCGGCGGCGCGTCGCGCGCGGCGAATTCCGCCCCGGTGGTGAGGCGGATGCCCTGCCGCATCGGCGCCAGCACGTAGCCGACCTCGGCGTCCAGCACCGGGCGCGTCAAGCCGGCATTGCCCTGCGGCCGGAAGTGGCGGTGATAGCCGCGCTTGACCGCGAGCGGCAGCTTCACTCCCAACGGGTCGAGGATGTCCTGCGCCCACGAGCCGAGCGCGATCACCGCCTCGGCGGCATCCACGGGACCTTCCGCGGTGTCGACGCGCCAGCGGTTGTCGTGGCGGTGCAGCGAGCGCGCGTCGCCTTTCACCACCACCCCGCCGAGCGCGGCGAACCGCGCCGCATAGGCGCGCGTCACCGCCAGCGGATCCGACAGCGTGGCGACGTCCGGCCACCACACCGACTGGCGAAACACCGGATTGAGCGAGGGCTCCAGCGCCTGCGTGCCGGCGACATCGAGCACCTGCGAGTTGACGCCTAACTCGGCGGCGAGCTCGAACTGCAGCTTGATCTGGTCGAGCCCGCGCTCGGTGCGATAGAGCGAGAGCCAGCCGTCCTTGCGCAGGAACTCGAGCGCGTTCGATTCCGCCATCAGCGCCTCGTGCTCGGAGACGGACTCGCGCATCAGCGGGCGCAACGCGCGCGCCGAGGCTTCCAGCCGCTCCGGCGTCGATTCGCGGAAATAGGCAAACAGCCACGGCGCCAGGCGCGGCAGCGCGCTGACGTGATAGTTGGCTTCCGGCGCCTGCTTGAGCGCGACCCGCGCCAGCGTCTTCCAGAAGCGCGGAAACGGCGTCGGATAGACGCCGGTGCCGCCGATCACGCCGGAATTGCCGTAGGAGGTTTCCTCGCCGGGGGCCCCCCGGTCCACCAGCGCGACCGCAATGCCGCGGCGCGCGAGCTGCAGTGCGGTCGAAGTGCCGACCACGCCGGCTCCCAGCACGAGTACGTCGCAGCGCGCCATTCCGCCTCTCCCGCTTGATCCCGTTCATGCAAAGCGCGGCGCTTCCAGCGCCGCGCCAGGGGTGATACTGCCGCTCCGTCCGCCCCGCCGCAATGTCGGCCGTCACTCCCACTCCAGGTTGGCATGTCGCTCCTTGCGCACCTTGCTGCAGCGCTGGCCTGGCTGGGGCGGCACGGCACCCGCGCGGTCGCGGCGTCGATCTTCCTCGGGCTGGCGCTGCCGCAGCTCGCCGCCACCTTCAAGCCCTATCTCACGCCGGCGATCTTCGTGCTGCTGGTGCTGGCGTTCCTGCGCGTCGATCCGCGCGCGCTCGGCGGCTATTTCGCGCGTCCGCGGCTGATCCTCGCCGCGTCGCTCTGGATGATGCTGGCGACGCCGGCCGCGCTCGGCGTTCTGTTCGTCGTGCTGGGCGTGCGCGAAGCCTCGCCCGAGCTCTATCTTGGGCTGGTGCTGCAGGCTTCGTCGGCACCGATCATGGCGGCGCCCGCCTTCGCGGCGCTGATGGGGCTCGACGCCGCGCTCTCGCTCGCCGCGCTGATGCTGTGCATGCTGCTCACCCCGCTGAGCGCGCCGCTGTTCGTCCACCTGTTCGCCGGCGACACGCTGGCGATCGCGCCGACGACGCTCGCATTGAAGCTGTTCGTGCTGCTGTTCGGCTCCGCCGGCATCGCCTGGATCATCCGCCGCATGGCCGGCACGCCATGGGTGGAGCGGCAGCGCGAGCGCGTCGACGGGCTCAACGTGATCACGCTGTTCGTGTTCGCGATCGCGATCATGGACGGGGTGGCGGCACTGCTGTGGGCGCATCCGCTGTTCGTGCTGGGGATCACGCTGCTCGCCTTCGCGTTCGCGCTCGGCAACGTGTTGCTGACGACGCTGGTGTTCGCGCCCGCCGCCGGGCGGGAGCGCGCCTTCGCGCTCGGCCTTGCCGCCGGCAACCGCAACATGGGGCTGATGCTGGCGGCGACCGGCGGCGTGCTGCCCGACGTCACCTGGCTCTACTTCGCGCTGGCGCAGTTCCCGATCTACCTGCTGCCGCAACTGCTGCTGCCGCTCGCCCGCCGCATCGCACCGAAAGATGGCGAGCGCTGAGGCGCACAGCTCGCGCCGGCGGCGGTGCCTCCCCTCCCCGCGGCTCCGCGGGCGGAGGGGAACCG
>DASWSO010000234.1:0-3023 GCA_036402635.1 Xanthobacteraceae bacterium | reverse complement strand
TGCTCCGCATTAACCGAAACGGAGGGAGGGGGCCTGTAGTGTTGCCCGGAATCCGTAAAGCGCGAACCAGGCACCGGCCGCCGCCGGCCCGCCCGGGACCGGAGGCACAGCGTGGAATTGCAGTCCGGCCGCACCAGCACGGCGATCGCCGCCGACCAGGCGCTCGGGCTGGTCACCGCCGTCAACGGCTCGCAGGCGCGCATCCTGCTGCGGCCCGCCCTTGCGGACGGCGAGCCGGTGCGGGCGACGGTCGGCAAGTTCCTCGGCATCGGCACCATGACGTCGCTGGTGATCGGCGTCATCACCAGCGTGGCCAGCCAGCGCCCGGGCGTTGCCGGAGAGCCCAGCACGGCCGAGGTCGACCTTCTGGGCGAGATCAAATTCGACGGCGAGCGCGGCGCTTACTTCCAGCGCGGCGTGACCGAATATCCCGTGGTCGACGACGCGGTGCGCCCGATCGAGCACGACGAGCTGCGGCTGATCTACGACATCGCCGGCCCGAACACGATCGACATCGGCCAGCTGCAGCAGGACACCAGCATCGGCGCCTACATCAATGTCGACCAGATGCTGCGCAAGCACTTCGCGGTGCTCGGCACCACCGGCGTCGGCAAGTCGAGCGGGGTGGCGCTGATCCTGCGGCAGATTCTGGCGGCGCGTCCGGAGCAGCGCATCTTCCTGATCGACCCGCACAACGAATACGGCAGGTGCTTCGATGGCCGCGCCCAGGTGCTCAACCCGCGCAATCTCAAGCTGCCGTTCTGGCTGTTCAACTATGAGGAGACGGTCGACGTCTTCTTCCGTGGCCGCCCCGGCGTCGAGGAGGAGGTGGAGATCCTCTCCGAGGTGATCCCGATCGCCAAGGGCATGTTCGCGCAGGAGCGCTCCGACCGCGTCACCATCCGCAAGCCCGACGCCAAGGGCACCGGCTTCACCGTCGACACGCCGGTGCCGTACCGGCTGCAGGATCTGGTGGGGCTGATCGACGAGCGCATGGGCAAGCTGGAGAACCGCTCGTCCTGGATGAAATACAACCGTCTGATCACCCGGATCGAGACGGTGCGCAACGACCCGCGCTACGGCTTCATGTTCGACAACGCCAATGTCGGCGGCGACACCATGGTCGAGGTGATCAGCCAGCTTTTCCGGCTGCCGCTCGAGGGCCGCCCGATGACCATCATGCAACTCGCCGGCTTCCCGGCCGAGGTGGTGGACTCGGTCGTCTCGGTGCTGTGCCGCATGGCGTTCGACTTCGGGCTGTGGAGCGACGGCGCGGTGCCGGTGCTGTTCGTCTGCGAGGAGGCGCACCGCTACGCCCCGGCCGACCGCACCATCGGCTTCGGTCCGACCCGCAAGGCGGTCTCCCGCATCGCCAAGGAAGGCCGCAAATATGGGGTCTATCTCGGCCTGGTGACGCAGCGCCCGGCCGAGCTCGATCCCACCATCGTGTCGCAGTGCTCGACCGTGTTCGCCATGCGCATGGCGAACGACCGCGACCAGGCGATCGTGCGCTCGGCCGTATCGGACGCCGCCGCCAGCCTGCTCGCCTTCGTGCCGTCGCTCGGCATCCGCGAAGTGTTCGCGTTCGGCGAGGGGGTGGCGCTGCCCACCCGCCTCAAGTTCGGCGAGTTGCCGCCGCATCTGCTGCCGAAGAGCGAGGCGGTGAGCAGCTCGCGGCTCGACCCGGCGATGGGCGTGAGCCCCGACTTCATCGCTTCGGTGGTCGACCGCTGGCGCGGCGCCACCATGTCGCAGAAGCTCAAGCTCGACGAGAACGCGCAGGATTTCGAAGGCCTCGGGATCGACGAGTTCGCCCCGGTGACGCAGCCGCACGGGCTCGATCCGGAACGCTACGATCTGCTGAAGAAGCCGGGCTCCGACGCCCCCGCGTTCGCGCCTGCCGCAGCCGGCATCCCGCGGGTCCCCTCCCCGACGGTTGCGGGCCGCGAATACGATGCCGGTGCGCGCCTGCCGCCGCCGGAGCCCGCCGCGGCGCCGGGACATGGTCGGCAAGCGTTCTCCGCCGACCTGCAGGACCTCCGCCGCCGCCTCACGACCCGCGGGACCTGACGGTTCCGAACCCCGCCGCCTGCAGGTGCGGCGCCAGGATGCCGGCCACCACGCGACGCTTGTCGGCCTGCAGCTCCGGGCGCCCCTGCACACCGACTTCGTGCAGCCAAGAGCCGCACCACTGCATCGGCCCTTCCGCCAGCGGCACGCCGTCCCGATAGGGCACGGCCCGGAACGGCGCGCTGTGCAGCGTGGGCAGATCGAGCCCGCTGTACAGCGGGTTCCAGTTGCCGCCGCCGGTGTCGAGCCCGCAGAACCAGTCCTGCCCGAAGTCGAGCGGCTGTTCGCGCACCGCCGCGAACGCGAACACGCAGAAGCCGGCCCATAGGAACCAGCGCGGCGCGGCGGTGCGCACCAGTCCGAATACGGGTTGGCGGTCCAGCATCGCGAACGGATCGTCAGGCGCGGTGGGGAAAAGATCGTCATCGAGGAAGCCGAACGCGTGCGGTTGGCCAGGCCGGACGACGTTGCGCCACAGCCAGTTCAGCGCAAGCCCGTGCGAGCGGCTGAGGTCCCACGGATTATCCGGCAGCCACAGATACGGCACACCGGCCGCGGCCGCGGCCGCTTCGACCGCGGCAGCGGCGGCTGCGTCCGGGGAATTGTCGGCAATAACATGCAGAGCGCGCGGCACGTAGTGCCGCACCAGCGCGGCCTGCCAGGCGATCGCCTGCGGATCGGCGAAAGCGACGGTGAACAGCGCGTCGCGGCCGCCGATCGCCTGCGCCACGCCGGCCGCAGACCCGCGCCGCGGCGGCTTGGCCGCGTAGCGTTGCGTGATCAGGCCATAGCGCAGCGTCTTCGCGTACTGGGTCAGCGGCCGCAGGCGCTTCCAGTCGGCCGGCGTGTATTCGGATAGTCGTGGAGGCATGTCGATTCGTGGGCTTAAGCCCCTCATAGTCGGCCGGCCGCCGGTAAGCCAGCCGGTGCTCTACGGAATTCCGCTCACCCCC
>DASWSO010000233.1:0-2349 GCA_036402635.1 Xanthobacteraceae bacterium | reverse complement strand
CCCCCCCGGCCGGCTGGACCTGGCGGCTAGGCGATAAGGAGAGGGGCCTTCCTGCATCCTTCCGCGCGCCGCCGGCGCCGTATCGCGAAACCGCCTTCAGCCGCGGCCCGGGCTTCTGCTGCGTCTGTGGCCAGGCGGTGTATCGGCTGGGCTGGCATGCTGACCTGTGGAACGCCGGCCCCAACCGCAACGCCACCTGGCATGCGGCCTGCGTGTCCGCCTGGCAGCTCTGGACCGGGCCGAGCGGTCACGTCCGCCTGCTCAAGCGCATGCAACGCCACCGCTGCGCCGATAGGGGCAAGCGGCTGTTGCGCAGCGCCGAAGTCGATCACCGGCTGCCGCTGTTCCGGGTCTGGCGCGAGCGCCGCGATATGCCGTGGCCGGCGCTGCTGGCGTTCTGGGGCGCGCCCAACCTGCAGGTGATCAACCGCGATGCGCACGCCGCCAAATGCGCCGAGGAGGCGGGCTACCGCCGCGGCGCGCAGACTGTTGCAGCAAACGCCGCGCAACGGGCGGCGGCCGAATAGCCGTCGCCGCTAGGCTTCCGGTGTTACGGAGCCTTGACGAACTGTCTGGCGAGTGGCGTCCACTTGGCGATCTCGCTTGCCATGAATGCCGTGAACTCGTCCGGACTCATCGGCTTGGTTTCGATCGCGTCACGCTCCAGCCGTTCCTTCACGGCCGGAATCTCCAGCACCTGGATCACCGCCTTGTTGAGCTTCTGCACCATGTCGGCCGGCAGGCCCGCGGGTCCCGAGAGCCCGAACCAGGTGGTCGCCACCAGGTCCTCGTAGCCGAGTTCCTTCAGCGTGGGCACATTGGGGTATTCGGCGAGTCGCTTCTCCGACGAGACCGCGAGCGGAATCACATGCCCGCTGCGGATCTGGCCGAGGGCCGAGGTCCAGGTGAGCGAGCCGAAATTCACCGTGCCGGCGACCAGATCGGTGATTGCGGTGGAGCCGCCTTTGTTTGGAATATGCGTGAGCTGGATATTGGCCTTCTGGGCGAAGCGCACCGCCGTGAGATGGCCGACGGTGCCCACGCCGGGCGATACGTAAGGCAGCGGCCCACTGCGGCGTGCAAATGCCAGAAACTCTTCCAGCGACTTCACGCCGATCGCGGGATTGACCACGAACACGTTGGGCGGCCCGCCGATATAGGCGATGTGGGTGAAGTCCTTCATGGTGTCGAAGCCCGGGTTGGCGCTGGCCGCAGGCGCGATCACCACATAGGCGACGTTGGAAGTGACGAACGTGTAGCCGTCTGCCGGCGCATTGGCGGTGGCCGCGGCCCCGATCAGCCCGCCGGCGCCGGCGCGGTTCTCGACATAGAAGCGCTGGTTGAAGATGTCGCCGAAATGCTGCGCCAGGATACGTCCGAACGTATCGGAGGCGCCGCCCGCACTTGCGGGCGAAATGATGCGCACCGGCCGGTTCGGCCAATCGGATGCATGCGCGGCCGGCAACCAGCAGCACAGAAAGCCGAGTGCAATCGGAACAGAAACAAAGAAGCGTCTCATCGCATTTTCCTGTCTACTGCCGCTTACCCGCGTCATCATCTCATCGGCGGTTCACTACGTGCCGTCTCCTTGCAAGTCTCAGGCCGGACCGGATCTCACCCCCCGGGCCGCTCGCGGCTGCAGATATCAAGCGCCATCAAGGCGTAGATCTGTGCGGCCTTCACCATCACGTCGATGTCAATTTCCTCGTTGCGGGCGCTGATGCGGCGGCCGCGCGGGCCGATCTTGATCGCCGGGATGCCGAGTTCGTTATAGATGTTGGTGTCGGTCCAGATGCTGGCGCGATCCGGCGTCTCCGGCTTGATCTTTTCATTGAACAGGTGGCGATAGACATCCTCTGCCGATTGCACCAACGGTTCCACATTCTTGCCGTCGTGGCCGAGCGCGGTGCGGTAGACATCCATGTCGTATTCCACGCCGAGCCTGTTCAGCACCTGCTCCATCTCATGCTTGATGGTGATCGGCCGCACTTGCGGCGGCATGCGCACGTCGACATAGATCGAGCAGACGCCGGGGAAATAATTCGGCCGGTAGGGCGCGCCGCCCTCGATGCCGCCGATGTTCACCTTCGGCCACAGCGGGCCGGTCGCCGCATGATAGATGTATTTCTCCTCGAACTCCTCCGCCCATTGCTCGATCGCGGCGATGATTTTCGTCATCTTCACGATGGCGTTCATCTTTTCCATCGGGAAGTCGGCGCGTTTGGTGCCCCATGACGCTTCGGCCTTGGCGAATGTTGTGATCTTCACCTGCACCACACCGGTCTGCGCCCACACGATGTTGAGGTCGGAGCCGTCGCAGCACACGGCGTAATCGGAATGCATGCCGTG
>DASWSO010000232.1:0-3538 GCA_036402635.1 Xanthobacteraceae bacterium | reverse complement strand
TGCCGGATATTCCGCATCGTCGCCTGCGACAGCCGGCGCGCCCGCACGATGCCGTTGAGGTCACCGCCGAGCAGCGTCACGTCGGCGCTTTCGATCGCCACGTCGGTGCCGGAGCCCATCGCGATGCCGACATCGGCGGCGGCCAGCGCCGGCGCGTCGTTGACGCCGTCGCCCGCCATCGCCACCACCTGCCCCTCGCCCTGCAAGCGGCGCACGACCGCGCTCTTCTGGTCCGGCAGCACCTCCGCCTCGACCTGCGCGATGCCGAGCTGGCGCGCCACCGCTTGCGCGGTGCGCCGGTTGTCGCCGGTGAGCATGACGACGCGAAGCCCGGCCGCGCGCAGCGCCGCCAGCGCCTGCGGCGTCGAAGGCTTGATCGGGTCGGCAATCGCGATCACCGCCGCGGCGCGGCCGTCGACCGCGACGAAGATCGCGGTCGCGCCGCTTTCGCGCAGCGCATCCGCGGCCGCCGCGAGCGTGTTCACGGCGACCCCCTGCGCCTGCAGGAAGGCCGCATTGCCGAGCACGACGCGGCGTCCTTCCACAGTGCCGATGACGCCCTTGCCGGCCGGCGCGTCGAACGCCTGCACGTCGGCCGGCGCGATGTCGCGGGCGGCGGCCGCGGCCACGATCGCCCGCGCCAGCGGATGCTCGCTGGCGCGCTCGACGCTGGCCGCCAGCCGCAGGACCTCGGCTTCGCTGAAGCCGCCCGCGGTGACGATTTTCGTCACCGCCGGCTTGCCCTCGGTCAGCGTGCCGGTCTTGTCGACCACCAGGGTGGTGACCTTCTCCATCCGCTCCAGCGCTTCGGCGTTCTTGATGAGCACGCCGGCCTGCGCGCCGCGCCCGACCGCCACCATGATCGACATCGGGGTGGCGAGCCCGAGCGCGCACGGGCAGGCGATGATCAGCACGGACACCGCCGCGAGCAGGCCGTAGCTCAAGCGCGGCTCCGGTCCAAACGTCGCCCATGCGGCGAAGGCGAGCACGGCGGCGAGCAGCACCGCCGGCACGAACCAGCCCGACACCTGATCGGCGAGGCGCTGGATCGGCGCGCGGCTGCGCTGCGCCTCGGCCACCAGCTGCACGATGTGGGCGAGCATGGTGTCACGGCCGACCTTCTCGGCGCGGATGATGAGCGCGCCGCTCTGGTTGACGGTGCCGCCGATCACCTTCGCGCCGGGCTCCTTGGTCACCGGCATCGACTCGCCGGTCACCATCGACTCGTCGACCGCGCTCCTGCCCTCCAGCACGGTGCCGTCGACCGGGATCTTCTCGCCCGGGCGGACCCGCAGCCGGTCACCCGGCACGACGGTGTCGAGCCGCACCTCCTCCTCGCTGCCGTCGTTGCGCAGGATGGTTGCGGTCTTGGGCGCCAGATCGAGTAGCGCGCGGATGGCGCCGCCGGTGCTGTCGCGCGCGCGCAGCTCCAGCACCTGCCCGAGCAGCACCAGCACGGTGATGACGGCGGCCGCCTCGAAATAGACCGGCACCGCGCCATCGTGGCCGCGCAGGGTCGGCGGAAACAGTCCGGGCGCCAGCGTCGCCACCACGCTGTAGAGCCAGGCGACGCCGGTCCCCAGCGCGATCAGGGTGAACATGTTGAGGTTGCGGCTCACCAGCGACTTCCAGCCGCGCTCGAAGAACGGCCAGCCGGCCCACAGCACCACCGGCGTCGCCAGCGCGAGCTGGATCCAGTTGGAGGTCTGCTGGCCGATGCGCTCGGTCAGCCCGGTCAGGTGGCCGCCCATTTCCAGCAGGAAGACCGGAGCGGTGAGGAGCGCGCCGATCCAGAGCCGCCGCGTCATGTCGGCGAGCTCGTGGTTCGGCCCGGCGTCGAGCGAGACCAGAACCGGCTCCAGCGCCATGCCGCAGATCGGGCATGCGCCGGGCCCGACCTGGCGGACCTCCGGATGCATCGGGCAGGTGTAGATCGTGCCCTCCGGCACCGGCTCGGCCTTGGCCGCGCCGCCGAGGTAGCGGGCCGGATCGGCGATGAATTTCGTGCGGCAGCCGGCGGAGCAGAAATAATACGGACGGCCGTCGTGCTCGGCGCGGTGTTTCGCCGTGTGCGGATCGACGCTCATGCCGCAGACCGGGTCGGTCACGCGCGACGCCTCGTCGTGGCCGCCGTGGCCGTGGCTGCCGTGGCCGTGGCCGCGGTGGTCGTGGCCGCCGTGCTGTTCGTGCGCCTGCGGCATGTGCGCGCCATGCTCGGCATGCGGCGGGCGCGGCTTGGTTGTCTCTTCGGCTTCCATGGCGGGGCACTCCTTCGTCTCCGACCCTTTCCTGGACCTTCCCATCATGGTAAGGTCAACAGGAATAATCGGAACGATTGTCATGAATATCGGCCAAGCCTCGAAAACCTCCGGCGTCTCCGCGAAAATGATCCGCTACTACGAGGCGATCGGGCTGCTCCCGGAGGCCGATCGGCGCGAAAGCGGCTACCGCGACTACTGCACGGCTGACATTCACCGGCTCGCTTTCGTGCGGCGCGCGCGCGATCTCGGCTTCTCCATGGAGCAGATCCGCGCGCTGCTCAGCCTGTGGAGCGACACCTCGCGCAGCGATGCGGAAGTGCGGGCGGTCGCGTCAGCGCATGTCGCGGAGCTGGAGGCGCAGGCGGAGAAGCTCCAGGGCATGATCGGAACGCTCCGTCACCTCATCGGTTCCTGCCGGCGCGGCGACCGTCCGCACTGCCCGATCATCACCGAGCTCGCCGGCGGCATCGCCGAAGGCCCGGCGCGCCGCACCCGCAAGCCGGCGGCGAAGAGGCACTGAAGGCGCTTTCCGTCATGCGCGGGCGAGCCGCCCCGCATGACGTGGAGAGAGTGCCACCGCGCGCACAACGTGCCGCAGTCGGCATCCATTTACACGTGCGTCGCCGGACGGGTAGGCTTCGCCTTATGCGTGCCGCGGAAACGCTCAACAGCGATCCGCATGTCGGGGGACATGAGCGGCACGATGGGAGGAGAGATCCATGACCTTCATCGTGACGCGGCGCGACACGTTGCGCCTCGGGGCCTCTGCGGCTGCCGCCGCCGCGCTCTCCGGGCGCGCCCACGCCCAGGTGCCGCGCGCCGACGTCGCCGCCCCGAAATTCCCGCTGGAGAACGGCGCCACGTTGCGCGTGTTGCGGCCGGCGCGTTTCGTCGAGCCGGACGAGACCATCTTCCGCGCCAACACGGCGAAGTTCCAGCAGACCACCGGGGTGGAGACGCGCGTCGACTTCGTCGGCTGGGAAGATATCCGGCAGCAGACCGCGGTCGCGTCCAACACCGGCACCGGTCCCGACATCGTCATCGGCTGGGCCGACGACCCGCACGTCTATGCCGACAAGGTGGTGGAACTGTCCGATCTCGCCGAGTATCTCGGCAAGCGCTACGGCGGCTGGACGTTCCTCGGCGAGAAATACGGCAAGCGCGACAAGACCAATAACTGGATCGGCATTCCGTTCGGCGGCACCACCGGGCCGATCGTCTATCGCAAGTCGGCGCTGAAGGAGGCCGGCTTCGACAAGATCCCCAACGACCACGCC
>DASWSO010000231.1:0-5841 GCA_036402635.1 Xanthobacteraceae bacterium | reverse complement strand
ATCGGCGGCGCGCCATGCTAGAAGCTGTGGGACGGCGATGGAGAAGGATTTTTTGGTGGCTGTGCCGGCATTGGTACCCCAGAAGCTCGAGGCCTCGCGCGCCCTCGTCGATGAACTCATCGCGCGGGGTTCGCCACGCGCTACCGCTTTTTGGGAACGGCGCGAAGAGAATGAACAGTGGTCCCGCTGTTCGTCGCACGCGAGTTACTGCCTGACCGTGTCGCGTGATTAACGCATTATGTCCCTCACCATCCGTCCGGCGCAGCCCGGCGAGGCCGGGATCGTGCTCGCGCTGGTGCGCGAGCTCGCCGAATACGAACACCTGGCGCATGCGGTCGACGCGACCGAAGCCTCGATCGACGCGGCGCTGTTCGGGCCTTCTCCGCGCGTCTTCTGCGATGTCGCCGCGTGGCAAGGCGAACCGGTCGGCATCGCGCTCTGGTTCCTGAACTTCTCTTCGTTCCGCGGCCGCAACGGCATCTATCTCGAAGACATCTTCGTGCGTCCCGCCCACCGCGGCCGCGGCATCGGCAAGGCGTTGCTCGCCGGACTTGCCAGGCGTTGCGTCGCGGAAGGGTGGACCCGGCTCGAATGGGCGGTGCTCGACTGGAACACGCCGTCGATCGCGTTCTACAAGGCCCAGGGAGCCGAGCTGTTGTCGGATTGGACGGTCTGCCGAGTCAGCGGGGATGCGCTGCTGCGGCTGGCGGAGCAGCGGCCGTGATCGAGATCGTGCTGGCCGCCGCAGTGGCGGAGAACGGCATTATCGGCCGCGACAACGGGCTGCCGTGGCGGCTTAAGTCCGACCTCCAGCACTTCCGCGCGCTGACCATGGGCCGGCCGCTGCTGATGGGGCGCAAGACTTACGAGTCGATCGGCCGGCCGCTGCCGGGGCGCACCAACATCGTGCTCACCCGCGACCCTTCATTCGCCGCGCCCGGCCTCGTGATCGCTGCCGATCTTGCGCGCGCGCTGGACGCGGCGCGCGGCGACGCGCTCCGCCGTGGCGTCGGCGAGATCATGGTGATCGGCGGCGCCGAAATCTTCGCCGAACTGATGCCGCAGGCGGCGCGGCTCGAAATCACTCGCGTGCATGCCGAGCCGCAGGGCGACACGTGGTTTCCGCCGATCGACTCCGCGGTCTGGCGCGAGGAGGTGCGGGCGGACCAGCCGGTACGCGCGCCCGACGAGGTCGCCTACACGACGCTGACGTATCGCCGCTTCCCGGCCTGACGCTCCACCGCATCAGTCCTACCGGACCTTGAGGCATTTCGACGCGCATTCTGTCGCTGGCCTGTAGCGCGGCCCATTTACGGCGGCAGCGAGGAAGAACCGGAACCGGCAGTGCGGCCCGCACGCGCGTGGGTGCGCCGGGCCCTCGTTTGTAACGCCACGGGCGCTCACGTATAACCCGCGCAACCGAGATGAACGCCGACAAGGCGCAAGGAGACCTTCATGCCGTGGAGTAATCAGGGCGGTGGCGGCCCGTGGGGTTCCGGCCCGAAGGGGCCGTGGGGCTCCGGCCCGCAGTCGTCCGGGCCGACCCCGCCGGATCTGGAAGACCTGCTGCGGCGCGGCCAGGACAAGCTGCGCAACGTGCTGCCGGGCGGCAATCTCGGCGGCCGCGGCTTGGCGTTGATCGTGCTCGCCGCGCTCGCAATCTGGGGCTTCTCCGGCTTCTTCCGAGTCGAGCCCGACGAACTTGGCGTCGTCATGCGGTTCGGCAAGTACACCCGCGACGTCGGCCCCGGCCTGAACTACCACCTGCCGTACCCGGTCGAGACCGTGCTCACTCCCAAGGTGACGCGCATCAACCGCATCGATGTCGGGATGCGGCTGGTCGAGGATCTGCGGCGCGGCACCACCATGCGCGACGTGCCGGAAGAAAGCCTGATGCTCACCGGCGACGAGAACATCGTCGACGTCGACTTTTCAGTTTTCTGGGTCGTCAAGCCCAACGGCGCCGGCGCCTACCTGTTCAACATCCAGAATCCCGAAGGCACCGTGAAAGCGGTGGCCGAAAGCGCGATGCGCGAGGTGGTCGGCCGCTCCAACATCCAGCCGATCCTCACCGGCGCGCGGCAGAACATCGAGACCGCCGTCCACGACCTGATGCAGCGCACGCTTGACGATTACGGCGCCGGCATCAGCATCAACCAGGTGCAGATGCAGAAGGTCGATCCGCCGTCGCAGGTGATCGACGCGTTCCGCGACGTGCAGGCGGCGCGCGCCGACCTGGAACGGGCGCAGAACGAAGCGCAGACCTACTCCAACCGCGTGGTTCCGGAAGCGCGCGGCCGCGTCGCGCAGATTACGCAGGCGGCCGAAGCCTATCGCGAGCAGACCGTCGCCGAGGCGACCGGTCAGACCTCGCGCTTCGCCAAGGTGCTTGACGAGTACAAGAAGGCGCCGGACGTGACCCGCCAGCGCATGTATCTCGAAACCATGGAACGGATCTTCAGCGGCACCGACAAGATCATCATCGACGGCAACAACACGTCCGGCGTGGTGCCGTATCTGCCGCTCAACGAGCTCTCGCGCCCGTCGCAACAGAGCCAGACGCCACAGCAGCGGACGCAGCAGGTAGGACCGGCCCGATGAAACTCAGCATCGCAGGCGGCGTTGCCGCCGTCGTCGTCCTCCTGCTCATCATCGTCGGGTATGGGGCGCTGTTCTCGGTCTACCAGACGCGGCAGGCGATCGTGGTCCGCCTCGGCCAGCCGGTACGCGTCGTGACCGATCCTGGCCTGCACTTCAAATTGCCGCTGATCGACAACGTGATCTACATCGACAAGCGGATCCTCGACCTCGAAAACCCGGCGCAGGAAGTGATCGCGTCGGACCAGAAGCGGCTCGTGGTCGACGCCTTCGCGCGCTACCGCATCAAGGATTCGCTGCAGTTCTACCAGCGGCTCGGCTCGATCGAGCGCGCCAATTCGCAGCTCTCCACGATGCTCAATTCCGCGCTGCGCCGGGTGCTCGGCGAAACCACGTTCACCCATGTGGTGCGCGACGAGCGCGCGCAGCTGATGGCGCGCATTCGCGAGCAGCTCGATCGCGAGGCCAACACTTACGGTATCTCGGTGGTCGACGTGCGGATCCGGCGCGCCGACCTGCCGGAGCAGAACAGCCAGGCGGTGTACGAGCGGATGAAGACCGAGCGGCAGCGCGAGGCGCAGGAATTCCGATCGCTGGGCAACCAGCGGGCGCAGGAGATCAGGTCGCGGGCGGATCGCGAAGTGACGATCCTGGTCGCAGACGCCACCTCGCGCGCCGAGCAGATCCGCGGCGAGGGCGACGCCGAGCGCAACCGCATCTTCGCCGAAGCGTTCAGCCGCGACCCGGACTTCTTCAATTTCTACCGCTCGATGCAGGCCTACGAGGCCGGGTTGAAGGCCGGTGACACCCGCATGGTGCTGCGGCCCGACACCGACTTCTTCCGCTACTTCAACGATCCGATGGGCAGGCACCGGCAGGACGCGCCGGCCGGAAACGCCGCAGCGCCTCCGCCGAACGCAGGTGCGAACGCCCCTGCAGGCCCAGCCGCAGCCGCCCGCTAGACGGTTGCCGGAATGACGGACTTTCTGGTCGCCCTGGGGCTGCTTTTCGTGCTCGAGGGCCTGCTCCTGGCGGCCATGCCGGGAGTGGCGAAGCGAGCCATGATCAACGCCGCCGAAAGCCCGGATGCCACCTTGCGGGTGGTCGGGATCGTGTCGGCGGTCATCGGGCTGGCGGTGGTTTGGCTGGTGCGCGGCTGAAAAGTGATCGGGTGGGAGTCGCTTTTCCGCCCCGATTGCCCCACCTAAATGTGGTACATCCTGGGCGCGTGCCGCTCCTCGGTGGGCCGGCGGCGCCCAAGGTCCTACGGAGAACCTGCTCGATGGCCGTTTCTGCCGCTTTTCTCCCGTGCTCCGTCGCCCGCTCGCTGCGAATCGCCGCCGCCGCCGGGATGCTGGCGCTGCCGCTGGCGACAACCTCGGCCGCCGCGCGCGGACCGGAGGCGATCTCCGAAGTGGCCGAGAAGGTCATCGACTCGGTGGTCAACATCTCGACCTCGCAGAAGGTGGAAGCGCGCGGAGGCGCTGGAAGCGGCAGCGGCAGCGGCAGCGGTCAGACCCCGCCGCAGATCCAGCCCGGCTCGCCGTTCGAGGAGTTCTTCGAGGAGTTCTTCAAGAACCGGCGCGGCCCCCAGGGCGATAATCCGCGCGCCGACCGCTCGCCGCGGCGCGTGAATTCGCTCGGCTCCGGCTTCGTCATCGAAGCGGACGGTCTGGTTGTGACCAACAGTCACGTGATCGCCGACGCCGACGAGATCAACGTCGTGCTCAACGACGGCACCAAGCTCAAGGCCGAGATCGTCGGCCGCGACGCCAAGACCGACATGGCGCTGCTGCGCGTGAAGCCGGAGAAGCCGCTGAAGGCGGTGAAGTTCGGCAACTCCGACAGCCTGCGGCTGGGTGAATGGGTGGTGGCGATCGGCAACCCGTTCGGGCTCGGCGGCACGGTCACGGCTGGCATCGTCTCGGCACGCAACCGCGACATCAATTCCGGGCCTTACGACAACTACATCCAGACCGACGCCTCCATCAATCGCGGTAATTCCGGCGGCCCGCTGTTCAACCTCAACGGCGACGTGGTCGGGGTGAACACCGCGATCATCTCGCCAGGCAGCAGCGGCGGCTCGATCGGCATCGGCTTCGCGGTGCCAGCCAAGACCGCCGCCGCCGTGATCGACCAGCTGCGGCAGTTCGGCGAGACGCGGCGCGGCTGGCTCGGCGTGCGCATCCAGCAGGTGACCGACGACATCGCCGAAAGCCTCGGCATGAAGAACGGCCGCGGCGCGCTGATTGCCGGCGTCGACGAGAAGGGCCCGGCGAAGCCCGCCGGCATCGAACCGGGCGACGTGGTCATCAAGTTCGACGGCCAGGAGATCAAGGAGATGCGCGACCTGCCGCGCATCGTCGCCGACACGCCCGTGGGCAAGGACGTCGAGGTGGTGATCGTCCGCAAGGGCAAGGAAGAGAACAAGACCGTGAAGCTCGGCCGGCTCGAGGACGGCGAGAAGCAGGTGGTCGCGGCGAAGGCGACCGGCGAGCCGAAGGAGGATCAGTCCGCGGTCAAGAAGACGCTTGGGCTGGATCTCGCCAACTTGAGCGACGACCTGCGCCGCCGCCACAAGATCAAGGACGCCGTCAAAGGCGTGGTGATCACCGGCGTGGAGCCGGGCTCGGCCGCCGCCGAGAAGCGGCTCAATGCCGGCGACGTCATCGTCGAGGTGGCGCAGGAGCCGGTCGCGAGCGCCGCCGATGTGCAGAAGCGCGTCGACGCCCTGAAGAAGGAAGGCCGCCGCTCGGCGCTGCTGCTGGTCGCCAACGCCGAGGGCGAGCTGCGCTTCGTGGCGCTGAGTTTGCAGTAGGGCGGAGGGCTTACCTCCCCTCAAAAGGGGAGGTCGGACCGCGCAAGCGATCCGAAGGTCCCGGCTCACCGCTGCATCACTTCGCGCTGCCACGCCCGAGATATAATCGTTATTCGGCGAACTCGGCACGCGCATAGCCCTGCAGGTACAGCACCGCGGTGAGGTCGCCGTGGTCGATGCGGGCGGCGGCGGCTTCGGCCACCTTCGGCTTGGCGTGGTAGGCGACGCCGAGTCCTGCGTCTTCGATCATCGCCAGATCGTTGGCGCCGTCGCCGATGGCGAGCGTCTGCTCCGGCATGAGGCCGAGCCGGGCGCGCAAGTGGCGCAGGGTGGCGAGCTTGGCCTCGCGGCCGAGCACCGGCTCCAGCACCGTGCCGGCGAGCGCGCCATCCGCGTCGATCTCGAGCGTGTTGCCGCGATTCTCG
>DASWSO010000230.1:0-7218 GCA_036402635.1 Xanthobacteraceae bacterium | reverse complement strand
ATGCTGGCGACGGTGATGAACGCGCTCGCTTTGGAAGTCGCGATCGAGCAGGCCGGCGTCGCCGCGCGCACGCTCTCCGCACTGGCGATGCCGCAGGTGTGCGAGACCTATGAGCGCCGGCAGGCGGTGCGTCATCTCGATGACGGGCGCGTGGTGCTGCTCGCCGGCGGAACCGCCAATCCGTTCTTCACCACCGACACGACCGCGGTGCTGCGCGCCTGCGAGCTCGACTGCGATGTGGTGCTCAAGGCGACCAATGTCGACGGCGTCTACAGCGCCGATCCGAAGGCCGACAAGACCGCGCAGCGCTTCGACCGGCTCACGCACGGCGAGGCGCTCAAGCGCGACCTCAAGGTCATGGACGCGACCGCGTTCGCGCTTGCCCGCGAGAACCGGATGCCTATCATCGTTTTTTCGATCCGCGAGCCGGGCGCGATCGCGGCGACGCTGAGCGGGAAGGGCCGCTCGACGCTGGTAGAGCCGGGCTAATTCGGCTCGACGGCCGTGCGCGTCGTTCGGCGCGCGTGACGGGCTGCCAGCGAGTGCCGGCGCGGTTTGGCTTGCAAGTGAGGGTTTTCATGGCAACGGTTTCCCACGACCTCGACGACCTCAAACGGCGCATGCACGGCGCCCTTTCGGTGCTGAAGCAGGAGCTCGGCGGGCTGCGCACCGGACGCGCCTCGGCGAGCCTGGTGGAGCCCATCCAGGTCGAAGCCTACGGCACCCACATGCCGCTCAACCAGGTTGCTTCCGTGAGCGTGCCGGAGCCGCGGCTGCTCAGCGTGCAGGTCTGGGACAAGGCGATGGTCGGCCCGGTCGAGAAGGCGATCCTGGGCGCCAACCTTGGACTGACGCCGGCGACCGAAGGCCAGGTGCTCCGCCTGCGCATTCCGGAACTCACGCAGGACCGTCGCAAGGAGCTGGTGAAGGTGGCGCACAAATACGCCGAGGCCGCCAAGGTCGCGGTGCGTCATGTGCGCCGCGACGGGCTCGACGTGCTGAAGAAGATGGAAAAGGACCAGCACCTCGCCAAGGACGATCACGAACGCATGTCCGAGCAGGTGCAGAAAGCGACCGATCAGTGCATCTCCGATATCGATCAGCTGCTGGCGTCGAAAGAAAAAGAGATTATGACGGTATAGGAGAAAGTCCGAGGCCCCGCAGATGATCACCCAGGTTGCGGCGACCGCAATGCGGGGCGCGCCGAGCGAGACGGCGCCGCGCCACATCGCCATCATCATGGACGGCAACGGCCGCTGGGCCGCGTCGCGCGGCTTGCCGCGCGCCGAGGGTCATCGCCGCGGCGTGGAGGCGTTGCGACGCACCGTGCGCGCCGCCGGTGACCTCGGCGTGCAGGTGCTGACCATCTTCTCCTTCAGCTCGGAGAACTGGTCGCGACCGCCGGCCGAGATCCACGAGCTGATGAGCCTGTTGCGGCGCTTCATCCGCTACGATCTCGCCGAGCTGCATCGCAACGGCGTGCGCGTGCGGGTGATCGGCGAGCGCGAGGGCCTGGAGTCCGAGATCCTCGATCTTTTGGTGGAGGCCGAAGAGCTCACGCGCGAGAACCAGAAGCTGACGCTGGTGGTGGCATTCAACTACGGCGCCCGCCAGGAGATCGCGCGGGCGACGCGCCATATCGCCGTCGAGGTCGCGGCCGGGCGCCTGCGCCCCGAGGAGGTCACCGCGGAGCTGATCGGGCAGCACCTCGACCTGCCGGAACTGTCCGATCCGGACCTGATCATCCGCACCAGCGGCGAGCAGCGCCTGTCCAACTTCCTGCTGTGGCAGGCCGCCTATAGCGAGCTCGTGTTCCTGCCGATCTATTGGCCCGACTTCGACCGCGCCGCGCTGGAAAACGCGATCGCCGAATATCACCGGCGCGAACGCCGGTTCGGCGGCCTCACCGCCCGCACCGGGTCCTGAGCCCTTGCCGGGCGCCGAGCCGAGCGAGGGAGAGAGCGGACGGCCACGCCTCCGCGTCGGCGCAGACCTGCCGCTGCGCGTCGCCTCGGCGCTCGCACTCGCCCCGCTCGCGCTGGTCGCGGCGTATCTCGGCGGCTGGATTTTCCTGCTGTTCTGGCTGGCGGCTGCGCTTGGCGTCTGCTGGGAGTGGATGACGCTCGTATTCGGTGCCGAGAGCCGGCGACTGACCACCGTCGGCTGGGCGGCGCTTCTCGTGGCGGCAGCCTGCGCTGCGCTGGGCCGACCCGAATGGGGTGCCCTGGCGGTCGCCGCGGTCGCCGGCATCGCCGCCGCAATCGCGCCGTCCGGCCGCGGCGCCTGGGCGGCGGCCGGTGCGATCTATGCCGGCGTGTTGCTGCTCGCGCCGGTGATCCTGCGCGCGGACGCGGATGCGGCGGCCGGCTTCGCCGCGCTGCTGCTGCTGTTCGCGGTGGTCTGGTCGACCGATATCGGCGCCTATTTCGCCGGCCGGCTGATCGGCGGTCCGAAACTGTGGCCGCGCGTCAGCCCGAAGAAAACCTGGTCGGGCGCGGTCGCCGGCACGGCCGCCGCCATGCTGGCCGGGATGCTCGTGGCGAAACTGACCGGTTTCGGCGCGCTCGGTGTCGCTCTGTTGAGCCTGGTGCTCTCGGCGGTTTCGCAGGCCGGGGACCTGTTCGAGTCCTGGGTGAAGCGGCGGTTTGGTGCCAAAGACGCAAGCCAGCTCATTCCGGGACACGGCGGTCTGATGGACCGCCTGGACGGATTCGTGATCGCGGCGGCGGCCGCCGCCCTGATCGGGCTCGCCCGCGGCGGGTTGGAAGCGCCTTCCCGCGGCCTCCTGATCTGGTAAAGAACCCGGATGGCCAGCGTTCAAGCGAAGTCCAACGGCTCGCACCCGCCGCGCCGGGTGAGCATACTCGGTGCCACCGGCTCCATCGGTGCCAGCACCGTCGACCTGTTGCGGCGCGGCGAATACGAGGTCGAGGCGCTCACCGCCAACAGCAACGCCGCCGCGCTGGCGCAGCTTGCGCGCGACCTGAACGCGCGGTTCGCGGCGGTCGCCGATCCCAGCCACTACCAGGCCCTGAAAGACGCCCTTGCCGGCAGCGGCATCGAGGCGGGTGCCGGACCTGCGGCCGTGGTCGAGGCGGCGACCCGGCCGGCCGACTGGGTGATGGCGGCGATCAGCGGCGCCAGCGGGCTCGCACCGACGCTCGCGGCGGTGGCACAGGGCCGCACCGTCGCGCTCGCCAACAAGGAATGTCTGGTGTGTGCCGGCAGCCTGTTCATGCGCGCCGCCGCCACCGCCGGGGTCACGCTGCTGCCGGTCGATTCCGAGCATAATGCCGTGTTCCAGGCCTTGGCCGCGGGCGGCCGCGACGACGTGCGCCGCGTGATCCTGACCGCCTCCGGCGGCCCGTTCCGCACCTGGTCGAAAGAGGCGCTGCGCCACGTCACGCTCGAGCAGGCGCTCAAGCACCCCAATTGGTCGATGGGCCAGAAGATCACGATCGACTCCGCCACCATGATGAACAAAGGCCTCGAAGTCATTGAGGCGCATCATTTGTTTCAGGTGCCGGCGAGCGAGATCGAGGTCCTCGTGCACCCGCAATCGGTGGTGCACGGTTTGGTGGAATTCTGCGACGGCTCGATGATCGCCGCGATGGCGGCGCCCGACATGCGGGTGCCGATTGCGCATTGCCTCGCCTGGCCGGAGCGGCTGGACGGACCGGCACCGCGGCTCGACCTCGCCAAGGTGGCGACGCTGACTTTCGAGGAGCCGGACGACGAGCGCTTTCCGGCGCTGGCGCTGGCGCGCCGCGCGCTCGCCATGGGGCAGGGCGCGCCGACCCTGCTGAACGCCGCCAACGAAATCGCGGTGGCGGAGTTTCTCGATCGCCGGATCGCGTTCCTTGGCATTCCGGCGCTGGTCGAGGCGACGCTGGAACAGGGTGCGCGGCGCGGTCTGGTCGAGGAGCCGCAAAGCCTCGACGATGCGCTTTCGATCGACCACGATGGACGTGCGCTGGCGCGGACTTTGCTGCCCGAAATAGCCGCAAAGACGTTTTAGAAAACTTTACTGCAGGCGTGTAGAGGAAGCGCGATGGGCTTGTTCACCGACGTGTATGCTTGGGGCGGCTGGCTCTTTAGCTATCTGATACCCTTCCTGTTCGTGCTCACCATCGTCGTGTTCTTCCATGAGCTTGGACATTTCCTGGTGGCGCGCTGGTGCGGCATCCGCGTCATGGTGTTCTCGATCGGCTTCGGACCGGAGCTGATTGGCTTCACCGACCGCCACGGCACGCGCTGGAAGCTCGCCGCCATTCCACTCGGTGGCTTCGTCAAATTCTTCGGCGACGAGAACGCCGCCAGCGTGCCGAACAGCGAGTCGGTCGCCGGCATGAACGCCGCCGAGCGGCAGCAGAGCTTCTTCCACAAGACCGTGGCCCAGCGGGCCGCCGTAGTGGCGGCCGGCCCGATCGCCAATTTCCTGCTCGCGATCGTGATCTTCGCCGCCGTGTTTGGCCTGTATGGACGGCAGATCAGCACCCCGCGGGTGGACTCGGTGCAGCCGGGCAGCGTCGCCGCGCAAGCCGGATTCCAGACCGGCGACCTCATCGTGTCGATCGACGGTCGCGCCATCGACAGCTTCAGCGACATGCAGCGGATCGTCGGCTCCAGCGCCAACCAGCGCCTGGAATTCGTCATCGATCGCGGTGGTGCGCGCCAGACGCTGACAGCGGTGCCGGCGCTGAAGGAGATCAAGGACAGTTTCGGCGGCACCCACCGCGTCGGGGTGCTGGGCGTGAGCCGCTCCACCAATCCGGGTGACGTGAAGGTCGAACGGGTCGGCCCGGTGAGTGCGGTCGCCATGGGTTTCGAGGAGACCTGGTTCGTGGTCGAGCGCACCATGAACTACATCGCCGGGGTCATTGTCGGGCGCGAATCGGCCGACCAGCTGGGCGGGCCGATTCGCATCGCCCAGGTGTCGGGGCAGGTGGCGACCGCCGGTTTCGTGGCCCTCATGCACCTTGCTGCGGTGCTATCGGTCTCGATCGGCCTGCTCAATCTGTTCCCGATTCCGCTGCTGGATGGCGGCCACCTGCTGTTCTACGCGATCGAGGCGGCGCGCGGGCGCCCACTGTCCGAGCGGGCGCAGGAGATCGGGTTCCGCATCGGTCTGGCTATCGTCTTGATGTTGATGGTGTTTGCCACGTTCAACGACATCCTGCACCTGGCCACCTCGTAAGCGTGGCCATCCGGCAACGCTTGCGTTCCGAGTGGCCGGCGGGAGGGGTTTCACCGTTTGATGGCCACGAAAAAGCCTCTACAAACCGCGAACGGTTGAAGTCGGCGATGCTCGCCGAAATCGTTGTGAATTCAAGGGCGCGGTGCGAATGAGACTTCGGGGACTGTGCGTAAAAGGGCTCGGCGTAGCGGTAGCCTTGTATGGCGCTGCCCTGGCGGGTGCCGGCACCGCTTTGGTCTCGCTTGCCGGGCCCGCCATGGCCCAATCGGCCAGCAGCATCGTCGTGCAGGGCAACCGGCGCGTCGACGCCGACACGATTCGCTCCTACTTTCGCGCCGGTCCGGGTGAACGCCTCGATCCGGTGAAGGTCGACGAGGGCTACAAGGCCCTGCTGGCGACCGGGCTGTTCGAGGACGTCAAGATCGGGCAGCAGGGCGGACGCCTGGTTGTCACGGTGATCGAATCGGCGGTCATCAACCGGGTTCAGTTCGAGGGCAACCGCTCGGTCAAGGACGAGCAGCTTTCCGGCGAGGTCCAGTCGAAGGCGCGCGGACCTTTGTCGCGTCAGCTGGTGCGCTCCGACGTGCAGCGCATCATCGACATGTACCGCGCCAACGGCCGCTACGACGTGCGCGTCGATCCCAAGATCATCGACCGGGCGAACGGCCGGGTGGATCTGGTCTTCGAGATCACCGAAGGCAAGAAGACCACCGTCAAGGAAATCATCTTCCAGGGTAATCGCTCGTTCAGCGACAAGCGGCTCTCCGACGCCATCAAGACCTCCGAGAGCGGCATCCTGACGCTGCTGAGCTCAAAGGATCTCTACGACGCCGACCGGATCGAGGCCGACCGCGATCTGCTGCGCCGATTCTATCTGCGCAACGGCTTCGCCGATGTCCGCATCACCGCGGCGGTGGCGCAGTTCGACCCCGCTCGCCGCGGGTTCGTCGTCACCTTCATGATCGACGAAGGCGACCTCTACCGCTTCGGCGCCGTCGACGTGCAGTCGAACGTGCGCGAGGTCGACCCGGCGCGGCTGCGCGGGATGGCGCGCACGCATTCCGGCTCGGTCTACAACGCCGAGCAGATCGAGAAGAGCGTCGAGGCGATGTCGGTGGAGCTCGCGAAAAGCGGCTACGCCTTCGCGCAGGTGCGCCCGCGCGGCGACCGTAATTTCGAGGCGCGCACCGTCGACGTGGTGTTCGTGGTCGATCAGGGCGCACGCGCCTACATCGAGCGCATCAACGTGCGCGGCAACACCCGCACCCGCGACAACGTCATCCGCCGCGAATTCGATACCGGCGAAGGCGACGCCTACAACCACGCGCTGATTGATCGTGCCGAACGGCGGCTGAAGAATCTTTCGTACTTCAAGAGCGTCAAGGTGACGAGCGAGCCCGGCTCGGCTCCGGACCGCGTCATCGTCAATGTCGACGTGGAAGAGCAGTCCACCGGCGAGTTCTCGGTCGCGGGCGGCTATTCGACCTCGGACGGGATGCTGGCGGAAGTCAGTGTCGCGGAACGCAACCTGCTCGGCCGTGGCCAGTTCGCCAAAGCGGCGGTGCAGTACGGCCAGCGCTCGCGCGGCTTCGAGCTGTCGTTTGTCGAGCCATATCTGTTCGACTACCGGCTGGCCTTCGGCGTCGACGTGTTCGCCAAGAACATCCTGGCTTCGACCTACCAATCCTATGAGACGCGCACGGTCGGCGCCGGCTTCCGCTTCGGGGTTCCGATCACCGACGACATCAACGTGCAGCTGCGCTACTCGGCGTACCAGCAACAGATCCTGCTGAACCCGGAGAACAACTGCTTCGCCGGAACCCTGCCGGTGCTGCCTTATCTGTCGCAGAACGGCGAAATCGTCGGCAGCTGTATTCCGGCGGCGCCGTCGATCCGCAAATTCGCCAACGAAGGCGGAAGGATCACCTCGCTGGTCGGCTACACGGCCAACTACAACACGCTGGACAACGCGCGTAATCCGTCGAAGGGCTTCCTGGTCGAGTTCAAGCAGGATTTCGCAG
>DASWSO010000229.1:0-2649 GCA_036402635.1 Xanthobacteraceae bacterium | reverse complement strand
TCGGGTTCGGCCTGCCGGTGATCGGAACATCCGTTTCGGCAGTGCCCGAGACCGTACCGCCCGAGGCTGGCATTCTGGTGCCACCGGAGAACGCAGGTGCGCTGGCGGCGGCGCTCCGCAGGGTGCTTTCGGATGAGCCGGCGCGCCGCGCTTACGCAGAAGGCGCCCGCCGCGCCGCCGCGCGGCTGCCGACCTGGAACGAGGCCGCCGACGTGTTCGTGCTGCCGTCGCGCTTCGAGGGATACGGAATGGCGTTCGCGGAGGCGATCGGGTTCGGCCTGCCGGTGATCGGAACAGCCGTCTCGGCAGTGCCCGAGACCGTACCGCCCGAGGCCGGCATTCTGGTGCCGCCGGAGAACGCAGGCGCGCTGGCGGCGGCGCTCCGCAGGCTGCTTTCGGATGAGCCGGCGCGCCGCGCTTACGCAGAAGGCGCTCGCCGGGCCGCCGCGCGGCTGCCGACCTGGAACGAGGCCGCGGACGTGTTCATTCAGGTCATCAAGGGCGTCGCGTGAGCGGGTTTTCGGCCGACTGGCTCGCGCTGCGCGAGCCCCACGACGCCGCCGCGCGCAATCGCAAGGTGATGCACGTCGTCGCCGAGGCGATGGCCGGCCGCTTCAGCATCACCGCGGTGGACCTCGCCTGCGGCACCGGTTCCACGCCACGCGCGCTCGCGCCACACCTGCCGTTCCGGCAGGCGTGGCGGCTCGTGGACAACGATCTCGGGCTGCTCGCGCGCGCGGCCGAAACATCCTTGCCGCAGGGCGCCAGCATCCACACCGTGCCGGTGGACCTCGCCCGGGACCTCGAAGCGGCGCTCGACGGCGCGCCCGATCTCGTCACCAGCTCGGCCCTGCTGGATCTGGTGTCGGCCGAGTGGTTGGAGCGGTTCGTGGTGGAGAGCGCCGTCCGCGCGCTGCCGGTCTACGCCGCGCTCATCTACGACGGCCGCGTCACGCTGACGCCGAGCGATCCGTACGATGCGGCGGTCATCGACGCCGTCAACCAGCACCAGCGCACCGACAAGGGTTTCGGTCCCGCGCTCGGGCCGGCGGTGGCGTCCGACGCGATCGGCCGCTTCGAGCGCACCGGCATCTACCGGGTGACGAAAGGGGCGTCCGACTGGGTGCTCGAACCGGGCGACGCCGCGATGCAGCGGGCGCTGCTGGAAGGCTGGGCGCAGGCAGCGGAGGAGATGGGTGCCTTGCCGCGGATCGAGCTGCACGCATGGCTGGCACGGCGCTCCGCATTCATTTCCGAGGGGCAGTCAAGCATGCAGGTCGGTCACGTCGACATCTTCGCGCAGCCGATTAGCCGCCGCTGAGCCGCCAGGTCGCAGTCGAACAAGACCTCGTCGCCGAGCCGATGCGCCCGCGTGCGCGGTCGAATCCCATCCTCAACCCGCTCGATCGCCGGCAGTGCGAGCCCGGCTGGGCCGGCGCCGAGGATCACCGGCGCCACCACGATGTGCAGCCGGTCGAGACAGCCCGCCGCCAGGAAGCCGGAGATCGTGCGCGCGCCACCTTCCACCAGGATGCGCCGCAGCCCGCACGCGGCAAGGCTCGCGAGGATCGCGGCAGGCTCCAGGAGCGCCGACGAGCGCGGCAGCGCGATCACCTCCACGTCCGCAGCCGGACGGAGATTGGTCGCCTCCGATGTGACGACGATGCGCCGGACCCCGTCATGCGAGAGACACCGCGCAGAGCCGGCGAGCCGTCCCTTGGGGTCGATAACGACGCGCGCCGGCTGCGGTCCATTCACCCGGCGGACCGTTAGTTGCGGATCGTCTGCGATGGCCGTGCCCACTCCGACCACAACCGCATCGACCAGCGCGCGCAGCCGGTGCAGGTGATCGAGCCCGTCGCTGCCGTTTATGTAATGCGAGTGGCCGGTCGGCGTGGCGATGCGCCCGTCCAGCGATTGGCCGATCTGCGCCACCACCATCAGGTCGTCGACGGCTCCGCTGCGAAGCGGCCCGTAGATAGCGTCCCACGGCGCCGCTGCCGGGTTCCCGGCACGGATAGTCAGCACGGCGCGCTCCCATGCGTCGTCCTTCTCCTGTGCAACCAAACCGGTCGAATTTTGCATCGGAATTCCACCTGCGCGCGACTGCGTTTGTGCCGGTCCCGTCGCGGCTGTGCCTTTGATGTCTCAGCCATAAGCTGGCATAAGTCGCGAACGGACGGGAACAGGACTTGCGGTGCGGGTCCGGGGTTTATGGTGAGTGCGTTAACCCGGAAGTGTGAATGCAGCAGCAAGGCAACTCCCTCCAAGATCAACTGTTCGGGTCCGCCGGCGATGTCGCCGTGCAACGCGGCCTGGGCGAGTTCCGCGCCGGCAGGCCGGTTTTGGTCCAGGCGGCGGACGAACGGTTGCTGGTGCTTCCCGTCGACGGTGCCCCGGCCGAGCGGATCGCGGCGTTTCGAACTCTCTGTGCTCCCAGGCTGCCGCGGCTTGCAGTAACTGCGCGCCGGGCACGCGTGCTCGGGCTGGAAACGAGCGGGCCGGTCCTACTCACCGTCCATTCGAGCGACGATGCGGACGCGATCTGGACCTTGGCGGCCGGCAGACGCAGCCAGGCGCGGCCGGTCGCCGGCCCGGCCGGTCCGGCAGCACGTGCGGCGATCCAGCTCGCAAAGTTCGCGCAACGCA
>DASWSO010000228.1:0-4247 GCA_036402635.1 Xanthobacteraceae bacterium | reverse complement strand
TTCGGTGACGAAGCCGTCGGGGTCGACGAACCACGCCTCCTTGGCGCCCTGGTCGCGGGCGGCCTGCTTGGCGAGCACGTTCGGCAATAGCGCCACCGACTTGATGTCGACGCGCGGCCAACGGTTCTCCGGCAGCGTGATGATCGGGATCCCCTCCTCCGCGACCTTCTCGCCGCGCACGAGATCGTGGCTGCGCGAGGTCACCACGATCGCCGGACGCGTCGGCTTAGCCGGGAACGCGTGATCGCGCGGCGCCACGCCCCGCGTCACCTGCAGGTAGACGACGCCGTCGCGGACGCGGTTGCGGCGCGTCGTTTCGTGCAGCACCACGCCGAGCGCGTTGAGCGGCATCGGCATCGGAATGCGCAGTTCGGAGAGCGAGCGCTGCAGCCGCGCCATGTGGCGGCGCTCGTCCACCAGGCGCCCTCCCCTCACCTCGCAGACCTCATAGACGCCGTCGGCGAATTGGTAGCCGCGATCCTCCACATGCACCGCGGCCTCGCGGTGCGGAACGTAGCGGCCGTTGACATAGGCGATGCGCGACATCGAGGTCCTCGAATTCAGAGGCGGAGCGTCAGCCGCCGATCCCGAGCGCCTTGAGCTTGCGGTGCAGCGCCGAGCGCTCCATCCCGACGAACTCGGCGGTGCGCGAGATGTTGCCGCCGAAGCGGCTGATCTGGGCGACCAGATACTCGCGCTCGAACACCTCGCGCGCGTCGCGCAGCGGCAGTCCCATCAGGTGCTCGCCGCCGTCGCCGTTCGGCATGTTCGGCACCATCGAGCCGACGTCCTGCGGCAGCATGCTGGCGTCCACCACCGCGTCCGGCTCGCCGCCGGCGAGGATCATCAGCCGCTCCACGTTGTTGCGCAGCTGGCGCACGTTGCCGGGCCAGTCGTGCGACTGCAGCACCGCCATCGCGTCCTCGCCGATGCGCCGGCGCGGCAGCCCGGTGGACTGAGAAATCTGATCCATGAAGAAGTCGATGAGCTGCGGAATGTCCTCGCGCCGCTCGGCCAGCGGCGGCACCCGGATCGGCACCACCGAGAGCCGATGGAACAGATCCTCGCGGAAGCGGCCGCCGGAGATCTCCGCTTCGAGGTTGCGGCTGGTGGACGAGATGATGCGGACGTCGACCTGCACCTTCTGGGTGCCGCCGACGCGCAGGAAGGTCTGCTCCACCAGCACGCGCAGGATCTTGTTCTGCGTCTCGCGCGGCATGTCGGCGATCTCGTCGATGAACAGGCTGCCGCCATGCGCCTCTTCGAGCGCTCCGACCTTGCGGCCGGTCGAGCCGTTGCTGGCCTCGACCCCGAACAGTTCCACCTCCATGCGCTCCGGCGTGATGGCGGCGGCGTTGATGACCACGAACGGGCCGGTGCGGCGCTCCGACAGATTGTGGATGGTGCGCGCGGCCAGCTCCTTGCCGGCGCCGGACGGGCCGACGATGAGGATGCGGCTGTTGGTCGGCGACACTTTCTCGATCACGTTGCGCAACTGGTTGACGGTGCTGGACGCGCCGATCATGCCGGTCGACATCGGCGTCAGCTGCTTCAGCGCCCTCACCTCGCGGCGCAGCTGGTAGTTTTCCAGCGCACGCGTCGCCACCAGCACCAGCCGGTCGGCCTTGAACGGCTTCTCGATGAAGTCGTAGGCACCGCGCTTGATGGCGGAGACCGCGGTCTCGATGTTGCCATGGCCGGAGATCATCACCACCGGCAGCTCGGGGTTCTGCTCCTTGATGACATCGAGCACCTGCAGCCCGTCCAGGCGGCTGCCCTGCAGCCAGATGTCGAGGAAGACCAGGTTAGGGCGCCGCGCCGAGATGGCGCCGAGCGCCTCGTCGCTGTTGCCGGCGGTGCGGGCCTTGAAGCCCTCGTCCTCCAGGATGCCGGAGACGAGGTCGCGGATGTCGGCTTCATCGTCGACGATGAGGATATCGGCTGCCATTGGCTATGCCCCACTCACTGCGATTTCGGGTTCGCGCTGCGCCTTCTCGGGCGCGCCGCGTGTGCGATCGGCTGTAAACCGCAGCCGCATCCAGGCGCCGCGGCCGCCGGTGGCGACGGCAGGCGAATCATTGAGCTCGATGCGGCCGCCGTGCTCTTCCAGAATGCGCTCGACGATGGCAAGGCCCAGCCCGGTACCTTTTTCGCGCGTCGTCACATAGGGTTCGAGCAGGCGGTTGCGGTTTTCCTTGGGCAGGCCGATGCCGTTGTCGATCACGTCGATGACGATGTCGTCACCCTCGTGCCCGGCCGAGATGGTGATGCGGCCCTTGTCGATCTCGCCCGGCGGCACCGCCGCGACCGCCTCGGTGGCGTTCTTCACGATGTTGGTGAGCGCCTGCGAGATCAACCGGCGGTCGAACTTGGCGCGCATCGGGTCTTCCTCCAGCCGCACGTCGAACTGGATGTCGGGTTGCGCCACCTGCATCAGGAACACGACCTGGCGCACGGTGTCCGCGACGTCCTCCGAGGCGATCACCGGCTTCGGCATGCGGGCGAAGCGGGAGAACTCGTCCACCATGCGCTTGATGTCGTCGACCTGCCGCACGATCGTGTCGGTGCACTGCTCGAACACCGCGCGGTCCTCGACGATCACCTTGCCGTACTTGCGGCGCAGCCGCTCGGCCGAGAGCTGGATCGGGGTCAGCGGGTTCTTGATCTCGTGGGCGATGCGGCGCGCGATGTCGGCCCAGGCGGTGCTGCGCTGCGCCATCACCAGCTCGGTTATGTCGTCGAGCGTGACGACGTAGCCGTGGTCGGCGTCGGGCGACTGCTCGGTGGTGACGCGGACCGACAGGTTGCGCTCGCGACCATCGCGGCTGAGCGTGATCTGGCCGCCGACGAGCCGCTGGCTGCCGCTGCGCGCGCTCTCCAGCAGCGGCGCGAGCTCCGGCATGACTTTGCTGAGCGGCTCGCCGAGCACCTCCGCCTCGCTGCGGCCGACCAGCTTCTCGGCCGAGCGGTTGAGGATGCTGATGCGCTCCTGCGGGTCGATGCCGATCACGCCGGCGCTGGCTCCCGCCAGCACCGCTTCGGTGAAGCGCCGGCGGCTGTCGAGCACGTCGCGGGCGCGCACCAGGTCGTCGCGCTGCGAGCGCAGCTCCGCCGTCATGGTGTTGAACGTCTCGCCCAGGCGGGCGAGGTCGCCTTCCGATTGGCGCACCGGCACCTGCACGTTGAGATCGCCGGTCGAGACCTGGTTGGCAGCGCCGATCAGCCGCCGGATCGGCGCCACCAGCCGGTTCGCGAAATTGAGCCCGATCCACACCGCCGACAGCAGCACGATCAGCGCCACCACGGTGTACATGAGCGCGAACGCGACCTGCACGCCGACGCGGCGGCCCTCCAGCTCGGCATATTCGTTGACGCTCGCCTGCGTCGCCCGCAGCAGCTCGACCACGCGCGGCAGCAAGGGCCGCGCGACATAGAGATAATTGTCGTCGTAGCCGTTGAGCTTGACCACGGCGGCGACGTCGTCGCTGTCCGGCACCAGCGCGATGCGCGGCTCGCTGACGGTGATCTGCGCCAGCGTCTCGGCCGGCGGCATCGAGTATTCCTTGCCCTCGGTGAGGCCGACGGTCTCGATCCGATTGCGGTCGCGGTCGAGGATCATCGCGGCCGGCAGGCCACGCAGCGACGCCTGCGCCGAGAGGAACTGGCGGAAACGATCGCGGTCCTGATCGAACAGCGTCTTGGCGCGCGAGACGTCGAACGCCATGGCGACGATGTCGCCGCGGATCGCCTCGGCATGCTCCTGCAGATAGGCTTCCGCCACGTTCAGTGAATTGCCGATCACGGCGCGGGTGCGGGTGGAGAACCAGCGATCGAGCCCGCGGTCGAGCGTGATGCTGGCGATCACCGCCACCAGGATCGCAGGCAGCGCCGCGATCACCGAGAACAACCCGACGATGCGCACATGCAGCCGGGCACCGGCGCGGCCGCGGCGCCGCGCCAGCACCAATTGGAACAGCTCCCAGCCGATGATCGCGACCAGCAGCACCACCGTCAGCGCATCGGCCATCAGCACCGAGACGACGACGTAGTGGGTGGGCACGACCGGGGTGAGGCCGGTGAGGATCAGGAAGGTGACCAGCGCCGACATCAGCGCCAGGACGATGGCGACCGGGCCGAGGAAACGGGTTCCCAGCTTGGCCGGCGCGGTGGCCGCCCGCTGGGCGTTCGCTACGTCTTCAACCGTGGTCACGCAAAAGGCCCCGCAATCGGAATACTTGCATCGCCGT
>DASWSO010000227.1:0-3640 GCA_036402635.1 Xanthobacteraceae bacterium | reverse complement strand
CGAACCGCTGCCGGCGGTCACGGCGATGCGCGAGGCCGACGCGGCCGGTGCGCCGCAGCTCTACGACGACGTACCGGGCAACGTCGCCTGCGATTTCCATTACGGCGATACCGAGAAGGTGAGCGCCGCCTTCGCCAAGGCGGCGCACGTGACCAAGCTCAGCATGGTCAACAGCCGCGTCGTCGTCAGCGCGATGGAGCCGCGCTCGGCGATCGGCCTCTACGACAAGGCGCGCGAGCACTGGACCCTGCATGTCGGCTGCCAGGGCACCTTCGGCCACAAGGGCCAGCTGGTCGACATCCTGGGCGTACCGCCCGAAAAGGTGCGCGTGCTCACCGGCAACGTCGGCGGCTCGTTCGGCATGAAAGCCTCCGTCTATCCGGAATCCGTCGCGGTGCTGCACGCCGCCAAGGTGCTCGGACGGCCGGTGAAATGGACCGCCGACCGGTTCGAGAGCTTCGTCTCCGACCACCACGGCCGCGATCACGAGTTCGACGCCGAGCTCGCGCTCGACAAGGACGGCAACTTCCTCGCCTGGCGGGTCGCCGGCTACGCCAATGTCGGTGCCTTCCTCGGCACGGTGGCGCCGCTGATGGGCACGCTCAACGTCGTCAAGAACATGAACAGCGTGTACCGCACGCCGGCGATCGAGGTCTCCACCAAGGTGGTGTTCACCAACACCACGCTGGTGAGCGCCTATCGCGGCGCCGGGCGCCCCGAGGGCAACTATTTCATGGAGCGGCTGATCGACGTCGCTGCCGACGAGATGGGGATGGATCGCGTCGAGCTGCGTCGGCGCAACCTGATCCGCGCCGACGAGATGCCGTACGACGCGCCCTCCGGCTCGCAATACGACAGCGGCGATTTTCCGGCGGTGCTGGAACGCGCGATCGCGGTGTCGGATTGGAGCGGCTTCGACGCGCGCAAAAAGGAGAGCGCCAAGCGGGGCAAGCTGCGCGGCCGCGGCGTCGGCTGCTACCTTGAAGTCACCGCGCCGCCTAACAAGGAGATGGGTGGGCTCCGCTTCGAAACCGACGGAACCGTCACCTTCATCACCGGCACGCTCGATTACGGCCAGGGTCATGCGACCCCGATGGCGCAGGTGCTGAGCGAGCGCCTCGGCATCCCGTTCGACCGCTTCCGGCTGCTGCAGGGCGACAGCGACGAGTTGATCGCCGGCGGCGGCACCGGCGGCTCGCGCTCCGGCTATGCGAGCGGGACAGCCGCGGTCGAAGCGTCGGCTCTGGTGATCGAGAAGGGCAAGCAGATCGCCGGCCATGTGCTGGAGGCGTCCGCCTCCGACATCGAGTTCCGCGGCGGCCGCTATGTCATCTCCGGCACCGACCGTTCGGTCGGCCTGCTGGAATTGGCCGAGAAGCTCCGCGCGGGCCTTTCGCTGCCGCCGGAGGTCCCCTCCTCGCTCGACGTCAAGCACGCGACCGAGCCAGTCCCGTCCGCGTACCCGAACGGCTGTCACGTCGCCGAGGTGGAGATCGAGCCGGAGACCGGCGAGATCGAGGTGGTGCGCTACGCCATGGTCAACGACTTCGGCACCATCATCAATCCGCTGCTGGTGGAAGGCCAACTGCACGGCGGCATTGTGCAGGGCATCGGCCAGGCGGTGCGCGAGATGACGGTGTACGACGCCGACGGGCAGCTGCTCACCGGCTCCTACATGGACTATGCGCTGCCGCGCGCCAAGCAGGCGCCGGACTTCACCTTCGTCAGCCATCCGGTGCCGGCCAAGACCAATCCGCTCGGCGTCAAAGGTTGCGGCGAAGCCGGCTGCGCCGGCTCGCTCACCTCGATCATGAATGCCATCAACGACGCGCTGGCGCCGTTCGGCATCCGCAATATCGAGATGCCGGCGACGCCGCAGCGCGTCTGGAAGGCGATCCAGGAGGCGAAGCCGGCGCGCGCCGCGTAGCGCGCGCCCTCCCCTGTGCTAGGGTGAGCGCCGATCAGCCGGACGGCGCGCGCCGGCTTGCGCGCTTGATCGCGCGATCTCCGGTTCGAGACCTGCGTCACTCTTCGGCTTTCAGAAAACAACCCGCCCACAAGGAGGCAGCATGTATCCCGACACTTCGCTGTTCATCGACGGCTCCTGGAGCCCCAGCGCCAGCGGCAGGACCCTTCCGGTGCTCAACCCGGCGACCGGCGACGAGGTCGGCAAGGTCGCGCATGCCGACCGCGCGGACCTCGACCGGGCGCTGAAGGCCGCGCACAAGGGCTTCCAGGTATGGCGCAAGATGTCCGCCTACGACCGCTACAAGCTGATGCGCAAGGCCGCCGACATCATCCGCGGTCGCGCCGACGAGATCGCCCGCATCATGACGGTCGAGCAGGGCAAGCCGTTCCTGGAGGCGAAGGGCGAGACGCTGCTCGCGCCCGACCTGATCGACTGGTTCGCCGAGGAAGGCCGCCGCACCTACGGCCTGACCATTCCGGCACGGTCCGAAGGCGTGCAGCAGCTCGTCTTCAAGGAGCCGGTCGGACCGGTGGCGGCGTTCACGCCCTGGAACTTCCCGATCAACCAGGCGGTCCGCAAGATCTCCTGCGCGCTCGCCTCCGGCTGCTCGATCATCCTGAAAGGTCCGGAAGAAACGCCGGCGTCCTGCGCCGAGCTGGTGAAGGCCTTCGCCGACGCCGGCGTACCGGAAGGCGTCATCAACCTGGTCTACGGCGTGCCGTCGGAGGTCTCGGAATATCTCATTCCGCATCCGATCATCCGCAAGGTGACGTTCACCGGCTCGACCGCCGTCGGCAAGCACCTCGCCTCGCTCGCGGGGCGCCACATGAAGCGCATCACCATGGAACTCGGTGGCCATGCGCCGGCGATCGTGTTCGATGACGCCGACATCGACGTGGCCGTGAAGATCCTGTCGATGAACAAGTTCCGCAATGCCGGCCAGGTCTGCGTCGCGCCCACGCGGTTCCTGGTGCAGGAGAACGTGTACGACAGCTTCGTCGAGAAGTTCACCGGCGCCGCCAAGGCGATCAAGGTTGGCGACGGGCTCGACAAGGAGAGCCGCATGGGCCCGCTCGCGCACGCGCGGCGGGTCGACGCGGTCGAAAGTTTCGTCAACGATGCGGTCGACAAAGGCGCCAAGCTGCAGACCGGCGGCAAGCGTATCGGCAACAAGGGCTACTTCTTCGAGCCGACCGTGTTGTCCGACGTGCCGCTCGAATCCCGCATCATGAACGAGGAGCCGTTCGGCCCGGTCGCGGCGATCCGCCCGTTCGGGTCGTTCGACGACGTCGTGAAGGAGGCGAACCGCCTCGACTACGGGCTTGCCGCCTACGCCTACACGAAGTCGGCGAAGACCGCGGCCGCGATCGGCGCCGCGATCGAGAGCGGCATGGTCTCCATCAACCACCACGGCCTCGCTTTGCCGGAAGTGCCGTTCGGCGGCGTCAAGGATTCCGGTGTCGGCTCGGAAGGCGGCGCAGACGCCCTGGAAGCGTACCTGAACTTCAAGTTCGTGACGCAAGCCGGGCTGTGACATCACGGCCTAGGAGCGGCAGCGGAGCGCAAGCCACGCTGCCGCTCCTGGGGCTTGCCGACGCGGAGGCAGGTCGGTTCGCGACCGAAGAAGAGGTTGAGGAGCTTTTTGCGCGCTACCGCCTTCCATGATCGGCT
>DASWSO010000226.1:0-10763 GCA_036402635.1 Xanthobacteraceae bacterium | reverse complement strand
ATCACGCCCGACGCCGGCTCGATCGCGCTGTTCGGCAAGGACATCACGCGCGCGCCGGCGCGCAGCCGCGCCCACCTCGGCATGGCGCGCACCTACCAGATCATCACGCTGTTCCCGCGCGACAGCATCGTGCGCAACGTGACGCTCGCTTTGCTCGGGCTCTCCAGCCTGCGCTGGAACCCGTTCATCGATCTCGATGCGCAGCGCGATCTGGTCGAGCGCGCGCTGGCGGCGCTCGGGCAGGTCGGACTTTCCCACATCGCGCACCGGCCGCTGTCGGAGACCTCTTATGGCGAGCGCCGCCGGGTCGAGATCGCGATGGCGCTGGCGCAGCAGCCGAAGGTGCTGCTGCTCGACGAGCCGTTCGCCGGCCTCTCGATCGACGAGCGCCGCGACGTGCAGAAGCTGCTCGCCTCGATCCCGCGCGAAGTCACCATCGTGATGATCGAGCACGACATGGACGTGGCGCTGGAATTCGCCGAGCGCATCACGCTGTTGCATTTCGGCGAGGTGATCGTCGAAGGCACCCGCGCCGAGGTGGTCAACGACCCCCGCACCCGGGAGGTTTATCTTGGCCACTAGCGCTCTCAGCCTGCGCGGCATCGAGGCCTATTACGGCGACAGCCATGTGCTGCAGCAGGTCTCCTTCGACCTCGGCGAAGGCCGGCTGCTCGGCCTGCTCGGCCGCAACGGCGCCGGCAAGACCACCTGCATGAACGTCACCGTCGGGCTGCTGCCGCCGCGCAGCGGCGACGTGCTGCTGTTCGGCACCCAGGTGGCGCGGCTGTCGCCGGAACTGATCGCCGCCCGCGGCGTCGCGCTGGTGCCGCAGGGCCGCCGCGTTTTCCGCAGCCTGACGGTGCGCGAGAACCTGATCGTGGCGGCGCGCAAGCCCGGCAAGGGCGCCGCCGCGCCCTGGAACGTCGACCGGGTGTTCGCCACCTTCCCGCGCCTGCAGGAGCGGCGCTCGCAGTTCGCCGGCACGCTTTCAGGCGGCGAGCAGCAGATGCTGGCGATCGGCCGCGCGCTGATGAACAATCCGCGCGTGCTGCTGATGGACGAGCCCTCCGAGGGTCTGGCGCCGCAGATCGTCGCCGAGGTGATGACCACCATCCGCCAGCTCAAGGAAAGCGGGCTGTCGATCGTGCTGGTGGAGCAGAACCCGACGCTGGTGTTCGACGTCGCCGACGACATCGTCATCCTCAACAGCGGCCGCGTCGCGGTCGCGTCGCCTACCGCCGAGCTGCGCAGCCAGGGCGTCGACCTGCGCCAGCACCTCGGCGTGTTCTGATGTTTACCGCGTTCTACCCTCCGACCCGTCGTGTCACGCCCGCGAAGGCGGGCACCCAGTAATCGCAGCGGTTCGCGATGACCGAGACGCTGGTGATTACTGTCATCATCCGCTTGCGCGGATGATGACAGCCACATGCAAGGAATGAACTGAAAATGGCCGACTCCTGGAATAAATACGCCAACACCGCCGCCCGCAAGCACGGCAAGCCGGGCCGCGAGACGCGCCCGAAGAGCACCACCATCGACATCCACGCGCACATCGCGATCCCGGCGGCGGCGCAATACGCCGGGCCGCATCTCGACGGCTCCGAGGACCTGCTGTTCAAGTTCGCGACCCCGGCGACGCAGGCGCTGAACAAGCAGCAGGGCGCCGACCGCGCCGGCGTGATGACGCCCGCCAAGCTCGACGAGCGGCTGCGCGACATGGACGCCATGGGCGTCGACATGCAGCTGATCATGTGCCCGCCCAACCAGTGCTACAACACGGTGCCGCTCGAAGTGTCGGTGAAGGCCGCGCAGATCGTCAACGACGGCATCGGCGAGTACGTGGCCAAGACGCCGGACCGCTTCGTCGCGCTCGGCTCGGTGCCGATGAGCGACGGCAAGGAAGCCGCCAAGGAGCTCGAGCGCATCATGCGCAAGGGCTTCAAGGGCGTGCAGATCCTCACCAATACGGCCGGCAAGGAAATCTCCGATCCGTCCGCCGAGCCGTTCTGGGCCAAGGCCGAGGAGCTCGGCGCCATCGTGCTGCTGCATCCGAACGGCTTCACCCAGGCCGAACGCTTCAGCCGCTTCTACTTCACCAACGTGATCGGCAATCCGCTCGAGACCACGGTGGCGCTGCACTACCTGATCTTCGACGGCGTGCTGGAGCGCTATCCGAACCTGAAGATCGTCTCCGTGCACGGCGGCGGCTATCTCGGCGCCTATTCGGGCCGCATCGACCATGCCTGGGGCGCCCGCTCCGACGCCAAGGACAAGCTGCCGAAGGCGCCGACCAGCTATCTCAAGAAAATCTATTTCGATACTGTGGTGTTCTCGCCGGAGCAGCTGGAGGCTCTGGTGAAGACATTCGGCGTCGACCACGTGCTGCTCGGGACCGATTATCCGTTCGACATGGCGGAGTACGATCCGCTCGGCCACGTCGCGGGCGTCGAGATGCTGGACGCCAAGGCGCAGGCCGCCATCGCCGGCGGCAACGCCAAGAAGCTGCTGGGACTGTAAGCGCTGTCGTCATGGCCGGGCTGGGCCCGGCCATGACGAGGAGACGGAAAGGGAATTGCGCATGCGCATCGCGGTCGGCGGTTTCATGCACGAAACCAACACTTTCGTGCCGACGCCGACCGCGTGGGCAGACTTCATGCGCGGCGGCCCATGGCCGAGCGTGACGGAAGGGGACGCGATCCTCTCCACCTTCCGCGGCACCAATCTCGCCCTCACCTACTTCATCGATGCCGCCGAGAAGGCCGGCCACACCATGGTGCCGCTCGCCTGGTCGTGCGCGCAGCCGGCCGGCCGCGTCACCGACGACGCCTTCGAGCGCATGGCCGGCAAGATCGTCGACCGATTGCGCCGGGTGCAGGTCGACGCCGTGTTCCTCGAGCTGCATGGCGCGATGGTGACGGACAGCCATGCCGACGGCGAGAGCGAGCTGCTTCGCCGGGTGCGGGCCGTGGTCGGGCCGCAGGTGCCGATCCTCGCTTCGCTCGACCTGCACGCCAACATCTCGGCTCCGACGGTGGCGATCGCCGACTTCCTCTCCTCCTACCGCACCTATCCGCATGTCGATTGGGGCGTCTCGGGCCGGCGCTGCGCCGAATGGCTCGACCGCGTCTGCGCCTGGCACCCGCGGGTCGCGCGCGCCTTCCGGCAGCTGCCGTTCCTGATCCCGATCACCACCGGCTGCACCTACCTGCAGCCTTCGGGCGGCCTCTATGACGAGCTCGCCCGCATCGAAGCCGAGACCGGCGCGCACCTGTCGCTCAATATGGGTTTCCCGCCGGCCGACATCCCCGACGTCGGGCCGAGCGTGATCGCCTACGGCGAGGACCAGGCCGAGGTCGACGCCGCCGCCGACCGGCTGTACGCCGCGGTGCTGGCGGCGGAGCCTGGCTTCGCGTCGCATCGCCCGCTGGCGGTCGGCGAGGCGGTCGGCGAGGCGCTGCGGATCGCGCAGCATGCCGACCGCCCGGTGGTGCTCTCCGACACGCAGGACAATCCCGGCGCCGGTGGGCCGTCGAACACGACCGGGCTGATCGCGGAGCTGCTGCGGCAAGGGGCCGAGCGTACCGTGGTCGGCATCATGCACGACCCGGACGCGGCCGCGGCGGCGCACGTGCGCGGCGTCGGCGCGACGGTCGAGCAGCTCGGCGGAGGAAGCGAAGGACCGGGCCAGCAGCCGCTGCCGGGACCGTGGCGCGTGGTCGCGGTCAGCGACGGCCGCTTCAAGGGCACCTCGCCGATGCTCCGCTCGGTGTGGACCACGATGGGGCAGACCGCGCTGCTGGCGCAGAACGGCGTCGAGGTGCTGGTCGCCACCATCCGGCAGCAGCCGATCCACCGCGAGAGCTTCACCCATATCGGGGTCGATCTCGCCTCCCGCGCCATCATCGGGGTGAAGAGCTCGGCGCATTTCCGCTCCGGCTTCCAGGAGATCGCCGAGAAGGTGATCGTCTGCCTCGCGCCCGGCGTGAACCTGGAGGATCCGGCGAGCTTCCCGTTCAGCCGCATCCGCCCCGGAGTGCGGCTGCGTCCGCAGGGCTGAGCGCCTGCCTGACCGTAAGGCTGGCTCTCCTCCACGTTTCCGTCATTTCCGGCTCGCGCGAGCGCTCGGCCGAAACGACCGGCGGAGATGTTGCCTTTGCGATACGCCCAGCCGGACTTGATCCGGCCGCGCGTTTCGGAGAGATTGCGCCCCCATGAACGACACCACCGTCTCCGGCAGCCGCCGCATCAACTGGGTCCACGTCTCCACCGTGGTCTCCGCCACCATCCTGATCGCGGCCGAAGTGTTCGGCGCGACCTTCGTGGGCGGCTGGGCGATCGCGCTGTTGTTCAACCTCGGCGACTACGGCCACTGGATCGTGCAGGCCGTGCTGTTCGTGTTCGGCCTGTTCATCATGGTCGCCTTCGTGCGCTCGGCGCAGCGCATCGAGCCGTTCACCACGCGCCGTTAAGCGCGATCGGTACGGCACTGTGGCCCGCAGCCCACAATTAGTTGTGCCCGGCCGGGCAAAAGCTCTTGCAGCCGGCGGCTGAATCGCTTATCTGCGGCCTTGCCCAATTTCGCACGTGCCTGTGGCCACGTGTCGGTCGGTAGGTATCCGGACAAGAGGCCGGACAGCCGCCTGAGGAAACGACCTCCTCACTACTGGACCGGCAGCCGGAAGCGAAACCGGCGCACCCCGTTCTCCACGGGGGACGCGGCTTAAAGCAACGACGGAGCGGGCTTCTTTGGTCTCGTCGGCCCTCCAAAGGTCGACACCGTAGAGGCTTGTCCATCCTTGCCGGCCGTGCGGATCGGGTCTTCCCGCTCCAATCCAAGGCAGCATCTCCGGGTGAAGAACCCTCCGCACTCTTCGTGTCTCCATCGCACGACGAACCGCGGAAGTTCAGACACCCGCTGACGCCGGGCGCGAGCATTTGCTCGTGGCCTGAACTTCAACCGGGGCCGGCCTGCCGGTCCGTTGAACCTTTGGTGGGGAGAGCGCCATGACGGAGCGCATCCGCGATTTCCTCCGCAGCCGCCGCGACGACGGGCCGTGCCTGGTCGTCGATCTCGAGGTGGTGCGGGACAACTATCAGGCTTTCGCCAGGGCGCTGCCCGACACGCGCGTGTTCTACGCCGTGAAGGCCAACCCTGCGCCGGAAGTGCTGAACCTGCTGGCGAAGCTCGGCTCCTGCTTCGACGCCGCCTCGGTCACCGAGATCGAGATGGTGCTCGCCGCCGGCGCCACGCCCGACCGCAACTCCTACGGCAACACGATCAAGAAGGAACGCGACATCGCGCGCGCCTTCGCGCTCGGGGTGCGCCTGTTCGCGGTCGATTGCGTCGCCGAGGTCGAGAAGATCGCCCGCGCCGCGCCTGCGGCGCGCGTGTTCTGCCGCCTGCTCTACGATTGCGCCGGCGCCGAGTGGCCGCTGTCGCGCAAGTTCGGCTGCGATCCGATGATGGCGGTCGACGTGCTGGAGCACGCCCACCGGCTCGGTCTCGAAGCTTACGGCGTGTCGTTTCACGTCGGCTCGCAGCAGCGCAACGTGCGTTCCTGGGAGCGCGCGCTCGCCTCGGCGGCCGCCGTGTTCCGCGCCTGCGCGGACCGCGGGCTGTCGCTCTCGATGGTCAATCTCGGCGGCGGCTTTCCGACCCGGTACCTCAAGGAAGTGCCGGCGGTGCGCAGCTACGGGATGGCGATCTTCCGGGCGCTGCGCAAGCACTTCGGCAACCGCATCCCGGAGACCATCATCGAGCCGGGCCGCGGCATGGTCGGCAATGCCGGCGTGATCGAGACCGAGGTGGTGCTCGTCTCCAAGAAGGCGGCGGCCGAGGAGGTGCGCTGGGTCTATCTCGACATCGGCAAGTTCGGCGGCCTCGCCGAGACCATGGACGAGTCGATCCGCTACCCGATCCGTACGCCGCACGACCACGACGAGATGGCGCCTTGCGTGCTCGCCGGACCGACCTGCGATTCGGCCGACGTGATGTACGAGAAGGTCCCGTACATGCTGCCGGTGAGCCTCGAGATCGGCGACAAGCTGCTGATCGAAGGCACCGGCGCCTATACGGCGACCTACTCGTCGGTGGCGTTCAACGGCTTCCCGCCGCTGAAGACCTACCACATCTGAACCGCCGGGAGCCGGCACGTGCCGGCTCCCCTTCCTGCACCGATGCGTGTCCCGGGCACGCGCGACCAAGGTCGCGCGGGGAAGGAGTTGGCCGATGGTCTCCATCCGTTACGAGCGCTCCGGCGACGTCCGCGCGCGCGAAGCGCTGCTCGACGCCGCCTTCGGCGAGGCGCGTTTCGCCAAGACCTCCGAGCGGCTGCGCGAAGGCCGGCTCCCGGCCGACGGGCTGGCGTTGGTCGCCGCCGAACGCGGCCAGGTGATCGGCACCGTGCGGCTGTGGACCGTGACGGCCGGGCCGGAGCGGCCGGCGCTGCTGCTCGGACCGCTGGCGGTCGCCAAGCCGGCGCGCGGCCGTTCGATCGGCGCCAAGCTGATGCGACGCGCGCTCGCCGAGGCGCGGCGGCTCGGCCATCGCGCCGTGCTGCTGGTCGGCGACGCCGGCTATTACGGCCGCTTCGGCTTTAGCGCCGAGAAGACGCAAGGCTTGGCCTTGCCGGGGGCCTATGAGCCGCATCGGCTGCTGGCGCTCGAACTGGTGGCCGGCGCCCTCGACGGCGCGCGCGGCATGATCGCGCCAGCCGGCGCGATGCAGCCAGCAGAGCGCGCGGCAGCGACGCTCCGGCAAGCCGCATAGCCGGGGTTACCCGTTGCCCGGCACCTGCCGGGCGACCGGCACGATGCTGCGGTCTTCCTCGGCGTTGAGCGTCTGCTCGAAGCGAAGTGCCACGAATGGTCGCGGTCGACGCGTCGCCGCGTTACCGGCGGCTCCAGCCGGCCGGACCCGGCTTCCGCCGGGCTTGAAATGACAGTCGATAGCCGCCATGGGATGCGGCAATCCCCAACACCTTCGTCGGAGTACCGCGCGATGAGCACCTGGCCCGTTTACGCCCGTTTTGAGGGCCCCATCGTGATGGTCGGGTTCGGCTCCATCGGCAGGGGCACGCTGCCGCTGCTGGAGCGCCATATCGATTTCGACGGCGCCAAGTTGGTCGTGATCGCGCCCGACGATTCCGACCGTGCGCTGCTCGACGAGCGCGGCATCCGCTTTCTGAATCTCGCGCTGACGCAGCAGAACTACCGCGAGGTGCTCACCCCCCTGCTGACCGCCGGGCCGGGGCGCGGCCTGATGGTCAACCTCTCGGTCGACACCTCCTCGGTCGCGATGATGGAGCTCGCGCGCAGCCTCGACGCATTCTACATCGACACCGTGGTGGAGCCCTGGCCCGGGCTCTACACCAACCGCGATCTGTCGATCTCGCAACGTTCGAATTACGCGTTGCGCGAAAGCCTGCTCGACCTGCGCCGGCGCACGCCCGGCGGCATCACGGCGGTGAGCTGCTGCGGCGCCAATCCCGGCATGGTGTCGTGGCTGGTCAAGCAGGCGCTGCTGAACGTCGCGCGCGACCTCGGCCTCGACCACGCCGAGCCGGAGACGCGCGAGGACTGGGCGCGGCTGATGCAGCGCGCCGGCGTCAAAGGCATCCATATCGCGGAGCGCGACACCCAGCGCGCGCGCGAGCCGAAGCCGCTCGGCGTGTTCGTCAACACCTGGTCGGTGGAAGGCTTCGTGTCCGAAGGTTTGCAGCCGGCCGAGCTCGGCTGGGGCACGCACGAGAAGACCATGCCGCCCGAGGGCGCACGCCACGATTTCGGCAGCGGCGCCGCGATCTACCTGGCGCGGCCGGGCGCCGGCACCCGCGTGCGCTCGTGGACGCCGACCGCGCAGGCGCAGCACGGCTTCCTCGTCACCCACAACGAGTCGATCTCGATCGCGGACTTTTTCACGGTGCGCGCGAACGGCCGCGCCGTGTACCGGCCGACCTGCCACTACGCCTACCATCCCTGCAACGACGCGGTGCTGTCGATGCACGAGCTTAGCGGCGCGCAGTGGAAGCTGCAGGACGACTGGCGCATCCTCGACGAGCACGAGATCGTCGACGGCATCGACGAGCTCGGCGTGCTGCTCTACGGCCACGGCAAGAACGCCTACTGGTATGGCTCGCAGCTCTCGATCGAAGACACCCGCAAGCTCGCCCCATACCAGAACGCGACCGGGCTGCAGGTGACCTCGGCGGTGCTGGCCGGCACCATCTGGATGCTGGAGAATCCCGACCGCGGCATCGTCGAGGCCGACGAGATGGACTTCCGCCGCTGCCTGGACGTGCAGACGCCCTATCTCGGCCCGGTGGTGGGCCGCTACACCGACTGGACGCCGTTGGTCGGCCGCGGCGAGCTGTTTCCCGAGGACATCGACACCGACGATCCGTGGCAGTTCAGGAACGTGCTGGTGCGGTAGCGGTCGCGCTCTCGATCGCCGTCATGCCCGGCGAGCCGCCGCCGTGGCGACGTGACGTGACGCGTCACAGCGACAAAATGCCGGCGCGTCCGCTCTCGGTCCCGAACGCGAGCCGCGCCGGATTGCCGCCCAGCGTCAGCGCCGAGACCGGATCGCCGTCCGGCTTGCGCGCCAGGATCTCGGCGCCGTCGCTCAGGCGCACCAGCATGATCAGGCCGTCGGCGTAGCCGACCGCCGCCGTCTCGTCGCGCGGGGAGCAGGCGACCGCGACGACGCGCGCCTGATGCGGCGCCAGCATGCGCGGCGCCTTGCCCATCGGCCCGTCCTTGCCCTGGAACGGCCACAGGATCAGCTGCTCCGACCCCGAAGTGGCGAGCGATTTCTGGTCTGCGGTCCAGGCCACCGACCGCACCTTCGCCGAATAGCCGGACATGCGCATGTGCTTGCCGTCGGCGAGCCGCCAGCCGTGCAGCATCGGCTCCTGCATGGTGGTGATGAGGAATTTCCCGTCCGGACTGAACAGCGCGCCGAGATGCGAGCCCTTCCATTCCAGCGTCTCGGGTGCGGCGGCGGCGTTCGGGAACCACAGCGTCGCCCCGTTGTAATGCGCGATCGCGACGCGGAATCCCTTCGGTGCGAAGGCGAGCCCGCCGGCGCTCGACGGCAGGTCGAGCGTGCGCTGCTCGCCCGCGACCGTGCGCACGAACACGCTGCGGCCGGCCGACCACGCCACTGCACCCGCCGGGCTGACTGCCACCTGGTCGATCCAGCGCCGCTTCGGGTCCGCCGCGATCTCGCGGGTGGCTCCTTCGGCATTGGTGGCGACCACCCGGCCGTCATCCCCGCCGGTGACGATCTCGGCCGCGGTCGCGCAGGCGCTGAGGATGCCGCCGCCGTGCGCCGGCACCCGCCGCTCGCCGCCGTCGGCGGTGACCAGCAGAACGCTCTCCTCGCCCAGCACGAAGCCGGTGGCGGCTCCGATCACGTGCACCGCCACCACCGGGGCGCCGGCGACGACGTCCACCATCCGGTCCACCACGGACGCGGTCTGTCCGCTCTCGGCAGTCATGCGCGGCCTGCCGCCGGGTCGGGAAGAATGCTGAAGGTGTGAGCCATGCGCTTGGACTCGCTGAGTTTTCCGGTACGGTCAAGCGGTAGGGTCGCGCCGGTCGCGATCTCCGCGGGGCGGAACCCGCAGAGGCACTGGCCGGTTCTCGACCCATGGGCACGGGATCCGACACGACATTGCTCGAGCGCCAACCCCCAACAACCGATCGGCGCGCCACGGCCCCAACCCGCGACCGCAGCATCCTGCGTCCCGGGCATAACGTCTGGCGGGTGGAAAAAGCTGATCGCGCCGCCGTGCTGATCGACGGCGCCAACTTCTTCCTGGCGGTGCGGGAGGCGCTGCGGCAGGCCAAGCGCAACGTCTTCATCGTCGGCTGGGATATCGACAGCCGCACCCGGCTGGTCGGCGAGGACTGCCAGCCCGACGACGGCATGCCGGTGAGCTTCGTGGAGTTCCTGTCGGCCCTGGTGCATGAGCGGCCGGACCTCACCGTGCATCTGCTGCTGTGGGACTACTCCGTGGTGTATGCGCTCGAGCGCGAGCTTTTTCCGACGCTGGCGCTGCACTGGAGCACGCCGCGGCAGGTGCGGCTCTGCCTCGACGACGAGCTTCCGATCGGCTCCTCGCATCATCAGAAGATCATTGTGGTCGACGATGCCGTGGCGTTTTCCGGCGGGCTCGACCTCACCATCCGGCGCTGGGACACGTCGGACCATTCGCTCGATAACCCGGATCGTGTCGACCCGTCCGGCAAGCCCTACCGCCCGTTCCACGACGTGCAGGCGGTGGTGGACGGCAAGGCGGCGCGCGCGCTCGCCGAACTGGTGCGGGCGCGCTGGGCGCGCGCAAGCTGCGATGTCCCGACCGAGGTCGAGCCGCTCGGCGACCCGTGGCCGGCCAGCATCGCGCCGGATTTCCGCAACATCCGCGTCGGTATCGCCCGCACGCTGCCGGCATACGACGGCGAGCCGGAAATCCGCGAAGTGGAGGCGCTGTTTCGCGACACGATCGGCTCCGCCGAGCGCAGCATGTATATCGAGAACCAGTTCTTCACCTGCGGCGCCATCGCTGAGGCGCTGGCCAAGGCGTTGCGGCGCCGTCCCGAGCTGGAAGCCCTGATCGTCGGTCCGCAGCACTACGATTCCTGGATCGAGACGCACACGATGCGCAACGGGCGCATCCGGGTGAAGCGCATGCTCGACGCGGCCGGCGTGGCCGACCGGGTGCGCCTCGCTTATCCGGACGTGCGCAACGCGCAGCAGG
>DASWSO010000225.1:0-3276 GCA_036402635.1 Xanthobacteraceae bacterium | reverse complement strand
CGTTATGCGGTGAACGACGCCGCCAACACGCTCTACTACCAGACCACCCACAAGGGCACGGTGATCGTCTCCGAGCCGCTCGATCGCGACCGCGACCAGTGGCACGCGGTGCCGGAGAACCACGTGGTGGTGGCGCGCCCCGGCGCGCCGGCCGAGGTGCTGCCGTTCCTGCAGGCCGCGCAGGCGGCGGCGGAGTAGTCTCCGGGGTCCTTAGCTTGCGCGAGGACGACACCCGGAGCGATCACGCGTTAGCGGAAGAACTTGATGGTGATCGCGTCGGGCGGGGCGACGTCCTGCACCGCTTCGACGAAGCCGGCCACCGACTGCGACAGCCGGTCGGTGTCGAAGTGGATGCCGACGCCGCAGCCGGCGCAGACGAGCTGCCGGTTGGCCTTCAGGTTGCCGATGGTGCCGGACAGGTCGTGGCCGCAGCGCGGGCATTGGAAACTGATCGAGACCGCATCGTCCGAACCGTTGAGGCCCGCCGCCGGGTGCGCGTGCGCTTCGGCCGCTTCGGAGAGCCGCGCGAAATCCTCCAGCACGTGGGCGATCAGCGCCTGCCGGCGCGGGTCCTGCCCCTGCGGGGTGGCGGAGAACAGTGCCAACAGGTAGCTCGCCTTCTCGGCCGCTTCCGCCCAGCTCTGCGCCGGCGCTGCCAGCATGTGGCGCTCGAGCTCATCCTGGCGCCCGCGCAGCGCCGCCTCGTTGCTCTGCACCTCCGACATCAGCCGGCGCAGCTCGGTCGCCTTCTGCGCCGCCATGCCGCGGCGCTCGTCGAGCTTGATGGTGCGGTCGGTCATGCGCGGCCGCCCGGCGCCGCGGCGGCGGCGTCCGCGTACAGCAGCGCCTCGCGCCCCTGCGCGGCTTCGAGCTCGGCCGGCTGGATGGTGACCATCTCGGTCATCGAGGAGCGCGGCGACACCGCCGGCAGGAACATCATCGTGGCGATCCGCCGATAGGCGGCGAACGAGAGCCCGTCGATCATCTCCTCGTCGGTGTCGACGCGGTATTGGCCCGCCGGCAGTTCGTGGCCGATGCTGGCGAGCGAGAACGGATGCCGGAAAACCACCATCCGGGTCTTGGTGATCGCAGCCGCCATGGTGGTGTTCCTTTGTGCCGGCTGACGTGCCGTTAGATGGTGCGCGCGCGCCGTCGCGCGAAACGCGGAAACGACCGGGCGCGTTCGGCGGGTAAGCGCCCGAGAACCGCGATCGTTACGAAGCTTTGACGGAGCGCAGACGCGCGCGGGACGCTGGTCGACCGCCCGCAACTGCGCCGCGTCCACTTTGCGCGCTGCGGCGCCCAATAGCCACCCAAATCGCGCCGCGCGCGCCGCCCGCGCCGCGCTAGAGCTGGTCCTCGTTGGTCTTGTCGAACAGGAAGCGGCGCTTCTTCGCAGCCGCCGCGTTGAGCGCCTTCAGGCCGGCCTGGCCCCAGTTGTGCTGATGGATATGGTCCGGGATGATCATGCGGTCGCTGAGCATCTTCCCGCTGTCTTCCTTGGTCCAGAACGGGCCGTGCATCCAAGGATAAGTGCCGGTCCAGTCGTTATCCTTGGGACGTTGCGCTTCGGTGCGCAGGCCGCGGTTGAACTCGACGAATTCGAGCCAGCTCGCCGGGCGCCCGTCGAACAGCACCGGAGCGTTGCCGGGCCGGCTCTTCTTGTCCCTGAAGTAGAGGCCGTTGCCGGGGATCGCGTTGCGCTCCGACTCGCTGATCGCGAAGCGCGTGACGCCCCAGTCGGTGTGCTCCTGCCGCGCCTTCTTCTTCGCCCATTCGACCGACATCTCGCGGTGCTGATGGACATGGCAGTAAAAGCCTTTGCCGAAGTCGGTGTATTCCCACCAGTCGAGCGCGCGCGACGCCGGCACGGAATAAACGCCGATCTCCTCCGACAGCAGTTCCTTGGCCCGCGCCAGCACGGTGCCGTGATAGAAGAAGTAAAAGGTCTCCAGCGACTCCGGTATGCCGACCTCCACCGGGACCGGCGCGGCGTAGGGAGCGCCGCTGCCGAGCCGGGCGTTCAGCGTCGTCGACCCGGGCAGCAGGCCGGTGACGCGGAACAGGTGAGTGTGCGCACCGGCGGACCCGGGGATGGCGCGAACGAACGCCACCAGCGGGTTGTCTGCGGAGACATTGAGCTTCTCGCCCGCGGGGCCGCCGCCCCAGAGCGCGACCTCCGTGCTGGAGGCGATGCCGAGCCGCACCTTCTGCAGGGGCACGCCGGTACGCGGGTTGATGAAATGCGCCATCTGCGCCCCCGCGGGCGGCACGCGTAGCGCCGCCCGCCCCGGCGCATCGTCTGGTTGTAGTTGGATAAAGTCAACGCGTGAGTGGCGTGGGGCGACCCCGGCGGGATGTTCGGCAGAACCGAGTTGGATTGCGGCCCCGGCCGGCCGGATCGGCTGAGAAGCCTTTAGAACCGCGAAGCGGTCGAGGCGGCGATGCTGTCGCGGAGACTAGGCCGTGAGCCTATATCGCCAAAAGCACACTTTTCGCTTTTGCCACGAGGCCACGCGCCATGACCACGTCTACGGACGAAGCTTTCGCTCAGGGTCGGCAGCCTCGCTTCCTCCATACTGTGACGTTGATTGTGTTCCTCGCGGCGGCAAGCGTCCCTACCCCCCTGTATCGTCTGTATCAGCGAGAATGGGGGTTCTCTCCATTGATGCTCACCGTGATCTTCGCGGTTTATGCATTGGCCCTACTTGCCGCCCTACTCATCTTTGGGTCGCTATCCGATCGGACAGGTCGTCGCCCTGTCATCCTAGCGGCGCTGACGCTTGAGGGCGTCGCCCTCGTGCTTTTCCTCACGGCTCGGGATATCGATTGGTTGGTGTTTGCCCGGCTGATCCAGGGCTTCGCGACCGGCCTTGCGACCACATCGCTCGCGGCTGCCATGCTCGACATCGACCGGCAGGGAGGAGCGCTGACCAACGCTCTCGCGACGATAGCAGGCACGGCGTTCGGGGCAGTGGGTTCCGGCCTTCTGGCGCAATACGAGCCTGCCCCACTCCATCTCGGCTATGCCCTGCTGTTCGCGCTCGTCGTCGTTCAGGCGATCTGGACGGCGCGCGCCCCTGAAACGATCACAGCGCGATCGCTCCAACGATGGTCCTTCAAGCCGAGGGTCGCTGTGCCGGCGCGGGCGCGGGCCGCATTCCTCGCCATGACCCCGATCAATGTAGCGCTTTGGGCCCTATCGGGCTTCTACCTGGCGCTGATGCCGTCCTTGCTCGTGACGATAACCGACCCTGCCGCCGCCTGGTTGGGCGG
>DASWSO010000224.1:0-3735 GCA_036402635.1 Xanthobacteraceae bacterium | reverse complement strand
GTGACGCTGCAGCCGGTCAAGTCGGCGAAAGACGCCCCGCTGCGCCTGCTGGTCGCCGCCAAAGTCGGCGCCACCCGGCTGATCGACAACATCGCGGTTCCATCGGCCGATTGAGGTGAGGTGGGCACGCCGGCCGGGCTCCCTCCCGCCCGTGCGGCAAAGCGCGAAAGGCTTAGCGGCCGCGGATGGTCGTGGAGGTGCCGACCGAGCCCCCGACGTAGACGCCGGACCAGAACCCGTCGTCCTTGTCTTTCTTCTTGGCCGGCTCGGCCTTCTTCGTCGGTACGCAAGGCTTAGCGGGCGCGGTGAGCGTGCCCGACACCGTCGCCGCGCCAGCCGGCTTGCAATCCTCCGCGGCGGCGCTTGAGGCGATCGCCGCTATCCCGAGAGTAGCAATCAGCAGCGCGCGCATCACAGCAGCCCCAGTTCGCGCAGCTCGCGCCGCAGCGGCTCCGGCATCAGCACCGCGCCCGGCGCGGCGCGGTCGAGGTCGGTGGGCGCGTCACTGTCCTCGAGATAACGCCAGCCCTGGAACGGCCGCCGGCCCCGCGGCTGCACGGCGATCACCTTCGGATCCAGCACCAGCTGGCAGCGGCTGATGCCATCGGCGTCCACAATGCAGCGCAGGTCGCGCAGCCGCTGCCGGCAGGTCAGCTCGCCCCGGATCACCCAGTAGAGCGAGCCGCCGTCGAGCAGTTCGTCGCTGCGCTTCGGCACCATGCGCGTGGTGTGGATGTGCTCGCGCGGCTCGCCGCGCTGGCGCCTGGCGCGCATCCGCTCGCGGATCCAGCCTTCCAGTTCGCGCACGCTGTCGCAGCCGACGCAGAGCTTGATCAGGTGTAACGCCATCGCTTCTTCGGTCTTGATGTCACTCGGCGGCGCGGATGACCAGCAAGGTGGCGCCTTCGGCGACCTGCTGCCCGACCGCGGCGCCGATCTCCTCGACGGTGCCGGTGATCGGAGCCGCAAGCGTATGCTCCATCTTCATCGCCTCTATCACGGCGAGACGATGACCCTTCTCGACGCTCGCGCCCTTGTCCACAAGCAGCGCCAGAAGCTTGCCATGCATCGGCGCCCGCACCACGCCGTCGCCGCCGCCGTGCGCGGCGTCGACGTCGCCGTTGTCGACCGGGCGCACCAGCGTCTGGCGGCCATTGCGGACGACGAACACGCCGTCCGCGGCCGGGATCACCCGGATATCCGTCAGCTCCGCGTCGGACCGCGCCACCGCCTCGGCGCCGACCCGCACCTCCGGCCCCCATTCGGTCCAGCGCAGTTCCACCTCGACCCGGTGGCCATCGGCCAGCAGCGGCCAGGGTCGCCGCCACGTGCCGACCAGCGTGAAGCCGTCGTCCACCGCCCACGGGCTGGTCGCGAACTCCGGCGCCACCGCTTGCCGCAAGCGCGCCAGCCGCTCCATCTCGCCGCGCAACAGCGCCAGCGCCCCGATGGCGACGCTCTGCTGGTCGAGCACCTGCTCGGCCGCGGTGAGCGCCGCCAGGTTGCGGTCGATGAAACCGGTATCGAACGCGCCGGCGCGGAATTGCGGTGCGCGGCAGAGCGCGGCAAGAAACGCGGCGTTGCTGCGCGGCCCGACCACCACGGTGCGCTCCAGCGCATCCGCGAGCTTGTCGAGGGCGGCTTCGCGCGTGTCCGCATGGGCGATGATCTTGGCGATCATCGGGTCGTAATACGGCGTCACCTCCATGCCGGTATCGATGCCGCTGTCGACCCGGATGCCAGGCGCGTCCGGCAGTTCCAGCGCCATGACCTTGCCGGTCGAGGGCACGAAGCCGCGCGCCGGATCCTCGGCGTAGAGCCGTGCCTCGACGGCGTGGCCGCGCAGCGGCACCGCGTCCTGCGGAAGGCGCAGCGGCTCGCCGGCGGCGACGCGGAACTGCCACTCCACGAGATCGAGCCCGGTGACCTCTTCGGTGACCGGATGCTCCACCTGCAGGCGCGTGTTCATCTCCATGAACCAGAAGCCGTCGGGGCGCAGGCCCTGGGCACCATCGGCGATGAACTCGACGGTGCCGGCGCCGGCATAGCCGACCGCCTTGGCGGCGGCGACCGCGGCCTGGCCCATGGCGGCGCGCACCTGCGACGTCATCCCGGGAGCGGGCGCTTCCTCGATCACCTTCTGGTGCCGGCGCTGCAGCGAGCAGTCGCGCTCGTTGAGATGGACGGTGTGGCCGTGGTTGTCGGCGAACACCTGGATCTCGACATGGCGCGGAGCGGTGACGTATTTCTCGATCAGCACGCGCGGATCGCCGAACGCGGACGCCGCTTCGCGCATGGCGCCTTCCAGCGCCGCCTCGAATTCGGAATGGCGGTCGACCCGGCGCATGCCCTTGCCGCCGCCGCCGGCCACCGGCTTGATCAGCACCGGGTAGCCGATCTCGTAGGCTTTCTCCTTGAGGAACCGCGGCTCCTGCCGCTCGCCGTGATAGCCGGGCACGACCGGCACGCCGGCCTTCTCCATCAGTGTCTTGGCGGCGTCCTTCAGGCCCATGGCGCGGATCGCCGACGGCGGCGGGCCGACGAACACCATGCCGGCGGCCGCAACCGCTTCGGCGAAGGCGGCGTTCTCCGCCAGGAAGCCGTAGCCGGGATGCACGCACTCGGCGCCGGCGCGTCGGCCGACCTCGATCAGCCGCTCGATCCGGAGGTAGCTTTCGCGCGCCGGCGGCGGGCCGATCGGATGCGCCTCGTCGCACATCCGCACATGCAGCGCGCGCGCGTCGGCGTCGGAATAGACCGCAATGGTGCGCAGGCCGAGCCGCTTGGCGGTGCGTGCGATGCGGCAGGCGATCTCGCCGCGGTTGGCGATCAGGACCGAGGAGAACATGCGGCCGCTATCAAGCGCAAAACCCCGCGCCGATGCAAACGCGCATGCTTCGGCGCTGGCGCTATTGCGGGCGGGGCGGAGGCGGCGGGATCGGGCCGGTGTTGGTGGTCTGCGTGCGCGCCGGCGGACGCTGAACGACCGGACGGCGCGGCTGCGGCGCGGGTGCCGCTGCTTCGGCCGGAGGTGCCGCGGCGGCGGTCGGCGCCGGCTCGTTCGCCATGATGCTCACGGGCGGGATCGAGGTGGCGGAGGGCAGGGTGTAGCGCGGCGCCACCGGCGTCGCCACCATGCCCGGAGTGATTGCGGCGGCCGGCGCGGCGGCCGCATTGCCGCTGGCGGTGGCGGCGACGTTGTTGCGCTCCGGCCAATTCGGCGCGTGGCGTGCCAAAATCGTCTCGAAGGTGCGCTCCCGCATATTGCTGCGCACCCGCGCCGGATCGCGCAACAGGCGGAACTGCTCGCAGCGCTCGGGAGTGCAGCCCTTGCCGGCCAAAACGTAGGCGACCAGGCCATAGCGGTCGTGCTCGAGCCGCGAGCGCAGATCGTCGAGCGCATGGTCGAAGGTCGCATCCTGCCGCGCCGCGACCGCACTGGCTTCGCTCAGCGCGGCGACGCGGTGCGTGGTCAGCACGGACGCGGCGTTGACGCTTTCGGGGGATTGGAACAGCGTGCGCTCGCAGGCCGGGCCCATCGGCTCGGCGCTGCCGGCGTCGAGGCAGGCGAGCGGTGAGCCGGGGGCGAACGTAGGCAGGTCGAGCGCGAGCAGCCGCTGCTCGAGCGCGCGCCGCTCGGTGACGCGGTCGTTGTCCATCCAGCGCCAGCCGCCCCACACCCCGAAGGCGAGCAGGCCGAGAAACATCAGCGTCCCGGCGGTGCCGCTGCGGATC